>NZ_JARAYQ010000008.1:0-78906 GCF_033794505.1 Streptomyces sp. MB09-01
GGGTGGTTTTCTCACGTGGGCGCGTGGCGCCGGGGGTGCCCCAACACCCGCGCGGCGTCGGCTCCCTGGTGGGGCGGGGGCCCCGGGCGGGGCGCCCGGCTTCCGGCCGGCCGCCCCCGGGCCCCCGCACCTGGAGCATCCGCACCGTCCCCTGCCCCAGATCCGCGTTCAGCCGCGCCACCAGCTGCGGCGCGAGCAGCTTCAGCTGCGCCGCCCACGCCGAGGAATCGCACCGCACGACAAGCTCACGGTCCTCGTACCGCTCCGGTTCACAGTGCGCCGCGATCTCCGGCCCGACGATCTCCGGCCAGCGCTCCATCACGCCCGCGACCGCCATCGGCATCTCCCAGCCGCGTTCGGTGCGCAGCCGGTCCAGCGCCGCCATCAGCGGCATCGGGTCCCGGCCGTCCGCGCGGGCGCCCGAGCGGAGCCCCGGCTGCCGGCCCTTCTTGGCGCCGGCCGCGTTCCCCCGGGCCCGTGCCTGCTCCCGCGCCGCCGCGAGGGCCTGGCGGGCGAGGTCCACCCCGGAGACCTCCGGGGGCTTTCGGCTCTCCTGCGGGTTCTTGCCGTTCTCGCTCACAGCCGGGTCACCTCACCGCCGGACACCCCGAACCGCGTTCCCACCAGCACCCCCGGGACGTCGTCGTCCACCGCCGCCGTCACCAGCACTTGCTCACCCGGCGCCACCAGCTCCGCCAGGCGTTCCCGGCGCCGCGCGTCGAGCTCCGCGAACACGTCGTCCAGGATCAGCACCGGCTCGCTGCCCTCCGAGCGCAGCAGCTCGTACGAGGCCAGCCGCAGCGCCAGCGCGTACGACCACGACTCCCCGTGGCTCGCGTACCCCTTCGCGGGCAGCTCCCCGAGCCGCAGCAGCACGTCGTCGCGGTGCGGACCCACCAGGGTCACGCCGCGCTCGATCTCCTGCTTGCGCACCTCCGCCAGCGCGGCCAGCAGCACCTCGTACAGCGCTTCACGGCTGCGCGCCGCGCCGCTGTCCACCGGTTCGCCGGCCGAGGACCTGTACGCCAGCCCGAGCGGGCCGCCGCCGGGCGCGAGCTGCTCGTACGCCTTGTCCGCCAGCGGCAGCAGCGTCGCGATCAGATCCAGCCGCTGGGCCAGGAGCTCCGCGCCCGCGCGGGCGAGGTGCTGGTCCCACACGTCGAGGGTGGAGAGGTCCATCGAGCGGCCGCCGTGCCGCCGGGCCATGGCCGCCGACTTCAGCAGGGTGTTGCGCTGCTTGAGCACCCGCTCGTAGTCGGAGCGGACCGCCGCCATTCGCGGCGAGCGCGCGGTGACGAGCTCGTCCAGGAACTTCCGCCGCTCACCGGGGTCGCCCTTGACCAGGGCCAGGTCCTCCGGCGCGAACAGCACCGTCCGTACGATCCCCAGCACGTCCCGCGGCCTGACCTGCGAGGACCGGTTGATCCGGGCCCGGTTCGCCCGCCCGGGATTGAGCTCCAGCTCCACCAGCTGCTGGCGCTCGCCCTGGGTGACGGCCGCGCGGATGATCGCCCGGTCCGCGCCCATCCGTACGAGCGGGGCGTCCGCGGAGACCCGGTGGCTGCCCAGCGTCGCGAGGTAGCCGATCGCCTCGACGAGGTTGGTCTTGCCCTGGCCGTTGGGTCCCACGAAAGCGGTGACGCCCGGGTCGAGGGGAACCTCGGCCCGGGCGTACGAGCGGAAGTCGGCCAATGAGAGATGCGATACATGCATACGGCGCCGACCTCCCCCGGCTTCCCACTACTCGCTGTGGTGCTGTGCTGCTGGTGCTCCTGCAGCCCTGTGAGCTGCTACTTCTTCTCGACCGCGTGGCCGCCGAACTGGTTGCGCAGCGCGGCGATCATCTTCATCTGCGGGGAGTCGTCCTGCCGCGAGGCGAACCGCGCGAACAGCGACGCGGTGATCGCGGGCAGCGGTACGGCATTGTCGATCGCCGCCTCCACCGTCCAGCGGCCCTCGCCCGAGTCCTGCGCGAAGCCGCGCAGCTGCTCCAGGTGCTCGTCCTCGTCGAGGGCGTTCACGGCCAGGTCCAGCAGCCAGGAGCGGATGACGGTGCCTTCCTGCCAGGAGCGGAAGACCTCGCGGACGTCGGTGACCGAGTCCACCTTCTCCAGGAGCTCCCAGCCCTCGGCGTAGGCCTGCATCATGGCGTACTCGATGCCGTTGTGGACCATCTTCGCGAAGTGGCCCGCACCGACCTTGCCGGCGTGCACGGCGCCGAACTCGCCCTCGGGCTTGAGGGCGTCGAAGATCGGCTGGACCCGTGCGACGTGGTCCTTGGCGCCGCCGTACATCAGCGCGTAGCCGTTCTCCAGGCCCCACACGCCGCCGGAGACGCCGCAGTCGACGAAGCCGATGCCCTTGGCCGCCAGCTCGCCGGCGTGCTTCTCGTCGTCGGTCCAGCGGGAGTTGCCGCCGTCGACGACGATGTCGCCGATCGAGAGCAGCTCGGCGAGCTCGTCGACGGTGGACTGCGTCGCCGCGCCGGCGGGGACCATCACCCACACGACGCGGGGGGCCTGCAGGCTGTCCACAAGTTCCCGCAGGCTGTGGACGTCCGCGAGGTCCGGGTTGCGGTCGTATCCGATGACGGTGTGGCCTGCGCGGCGGATGCGCTCGCGCATGTTGCCGCCCATCTTGCCGAGACCGACGAGACCAAGCTCCATCAGGTGGTTCCTTAAGCGTTGTGGCCGTCTTTGCCGGGGCTTCCCCGGCCGTGTCCTCGCCGGACGTGCAGGGGGTCGCCCACCGGATCCGAGCCTACGCCGGGCCGTGGCGGCGGGCCCTGCGGGCGCTCCATGGCGCCTGGTCCGGCTTCCGGGCTCTTTCCCCGGCGCCCTCCCCAGCCTGTGGACGGCGTCGGGCCCGGCCCCGCAGCGCGCGAGACCGGGCCCGACGTCGACAGGCGGAGCCTCAGCCGGACAGGCGCACCGGCATGATCAGGTACTTGTAGGCCTCGTCGGCCTCCGCGTCGAGCGCCGGCCGGCCGCTGAGCAGCGCGGGCTTGGTGGACGTGGTGAAGCTCAGCTGGGCCACCGGGGAGGCGATCGCGCTGAGGCCGTCCAGCAGGAAGGTCGGGTTGAAGGCGATCGAGATGTCGTCGCCGTCGAGCTGGGCGTCGACCCTTTCCACAGCCTGTGCATCGTCGGAGGAGCCGGCCTCCAGGATCAGCACCCCCTGCTCGAAGCTGAGGCGGACCGGGGTGTTGCGCTCGGCTACCAGGGCCACGCGCTTGACGGCCTCGACGAAGGGCGCGGTCTCGATCACGGCGACGGAGTTGAACTCGGTCGGGAAGAGCGTCCGGTACTTGGGCAGGTCGCCCTCGAGCAGCCGGGTGGTGGTGCGGCGGCCGGCGCCCTCGAAGCCGATCAGGCCTTCGCCCGCGCCGGAGCCGGACAGCGCCAGGGTCACGGTGTCACCGCTGGTCAGAGAGTTGGCGATCTCCTGGAGCGTCTTGGCGGGCACCAGGGCCACAGCCGACGCGTCCGGGTTCTCCGGCTTCCACAGGAACTCGCGGACCGCGAAGCGGTAGCGGTCGGTGGAGGCCAGGGTGACGCGGTCGCCCTCGATCTCGATGCGGACACCGGTCAGCACGGGCAGGGTGTCGTCACGGCCGGCGGCGGTGGCCACCTGCTTGGCGGCGGAGGCGAAGACCTCGCCGGGCACGGTGCCGGTCGCGGTCGGCATCTGCGGCAGGGCCGGGTACTCCTCCACAGGCAGGGTGTGGAGTGTGAATCGCGAGGAGCCGCAGACCACGGTCGCCCGTACACCGTCTGTGGAAATCTCCACCGGGCGGTTGGGGAGGGCGCGGCAGATGTCGGCGAGCAGCCGGCCGGAGACCAGGACGGTCCCGTCCTCCTCGACGTCCGCCTCGACGGAGACGCGGGCCGAGACCTCGTAGTCGAAGCCGGAGAGGCTCAGCGTGCCGTCCTCGGCCTTCAGCAGCAGGCCCGCGAGAACGGGCACCGGCGGCCGGGCCGGGAGGCTACGGGCAGCCCAGGCCACCGCCTCCGCGAGTACGTCGCGCTCCACCCGGATCTTCACCGGAACCGCCTCCTGCTGTTGCTCGCTCGTCTGCCGGCCTTCGTCGTCGGCTCGTCGATGCCTCGACCGATGCCGGGGACCAGTCTGACGTACGGCGCCGACACTCGGTGCGGCCGGCGGTCAAGTCGGGAGCGAGACGTCGGGGCGGGCTTCCGACGAGTTGTGCACAGGACCTGCTTGAAAACCGAAACCGGGCTAACTCTCTATGGGGGTAGTAGTAGGGCCTGTGGAAACGGTGGATAAGCCCGTTCTCGCAGGTCACACCGCGTTTTTTATCCACCGGCCCTGTGGGCGACACCGGTGGACAACCCCGTGTCTCTGTGGAGAACGAAAAGTTCTGCACAGGCCGTCCCCAGGGGACCCCGACTACTCCACAGGTGTGTCCCCAGCTTTCCCCCGGTACTCCACAACCCAAACGTCTACATCCGTGTGACCGCTTTCACTCCGGGCGGTGAGAGGGGGTGGTGCGTTGCCGAACAGTGGACAAGGGTGTGGAGAAGAGACCGGATCCTGTGCACAGGGTGCGCGAACCTGTGGGGAGACGGTGGACAACGTCGTGGACAGGCCTGTGGACGAAATGTTTGTCCACAGGTTGTGGATGACGCTTGCGCACAATTCCACAGGGTGCTGACCTGGCCTGATGGGGCCTCACCCCGCATGCCTGTGGACAGATTGTGGGTGACGGAACCCGTCCCCAGGGTGTGGACGGAAGAAAGTCACAGAATCTGTGGATGAGTTGCTCCCCAGGGGGCGTATTCGAACAGGTCAGGGGCGCGCGAATGAAGAAGGGCGCCCCCGTTGTCGTCCGGGAGCGCCCTCTGTAAGCGTGTGAAGGGGCCCTTGCGCGGCCCTTGGCGAGCGGTACGGGGCCGCTCTCAGCCGTTCTTGATGCGGTTGGTGAGCTCGGTGACCTGGTTGTAGATGGACCGCCGTTCGGCCATCAGAGCGCGGATCTTGCGGTCCGCGTGCATCACGGTGGTGTGGTCGCGGCCGCCGAACTGCGCCCCGATCTTGGGCAGCGACAGGTCGGTGAGCTCCCGGCACAGGTACATGGCGATCTGCCGGGCGGTCACCAGCACCCGGCTGCGCGAGGAGCCGCACAGGTCGTCCACGGTCAGGCCGAAGTAGTCGGCGGTGGCCGCCATGATGTCGGAGGCGGTGATCTCGGGGGCGCTGTCCTCCCCGCCCGGAATCAGGTTCTTCAGGACGTCCTCGGTGAGGCCCAGGTCGACCGGCTGCCGGTTGAGGCTCGCGAAGGCCGTGACCCGGATCAGCGCCCCCTCCAGCTCGCGGATGTTGCGCGAGATGCGGGAGGCGATGAACTCCAGTACCTCCGGCGGGGCGTTGAGCTGCTCCTGGACGGCCTTCTTGCGCAGGATCGCGATACGGGTCTCCAGCTCGGGCGGCTGGACGTCGGTGATCAGGCCCCACTCGAAGCGGTTGCGGAGCCTGTCCTCCAGGGTGACGAGCTGCTTGGGCGGCCGGTCGGACGAGAGCACGATCTGCTTGTTGGCGTTGTGCAGGGTGTTGAAGGTGTGGAAGAACTCCTCCTGCGTCGACTCCTTGCTCGCGAGGAACTGGATGTCGTCGACGAGGAGGATGTCCATCTCGCGGTAGCGCTTGCGGAACGCGTCGCCCTTGCCGTCGCGGATCGAGTTGATGAACTCGTTGGTGAACTCCTCGGAGCTCACGTACCGCACGCGGGTGCCGGGGTAGAGGCTCCGCGCGTAGTGCCCGATGGCGTGCAGAAGGTGCGTCTTGCCGAGGCCCGACTCCCCGTAGATGAAAAGGGGGTTGTAGGCCTTGGCCGGCGCCTCGGCGACGGCCACCGCGGCGGCGTGCGCGAAGCGGTTGGAGGCACCGATGACGAAGGTGTCGAACAGGTACTTGGGGTTCAGCCGCGCGGTCGGCTCCAGCGGGCCCGAGGTGGAGCCGCCGGACGGGGCCGGGGGCGCGGCGGGCCGGCCGGGGGCCTGGCGCGGCGCGGGCTGCTCGTACTGCTGCTGTTCGTACTGCTGCTGCTCGTATTGATGCGACTGGTGCTGCTGGTGCGACTGATGGGGCTGCTGGGATTCGTACGGAGACTGCTCGTACTGCTGCTGCTCGTAGGAGCCCTGGTCGTAGCCGGAGGGCTCGGGCTGCTGGAGGTAGCCCGGCTGCGGGGAGGCGTAGGGGTCGCGCTCGGGGAAACCGCCGAGGCGGGGCTGCTGCCAGCCGTAGTCGTCCTGCTGGCCGCCGCGGGGCCAGGCGCCGGGCTCGGGGCGCGGCTGCTGGTAGTCCGGATAGGCGGGGCGGGCGGTGGGGAGCTGGTCGTCGCCGTTGCCGCCGCCGGGGCGCTGGCCGCCGTACGGCTCGTACCCGCCGGGCTGCTGGGCGGGCGGGGCGGGGGGCGCGGGCTCGCCGGCGGAGTCGTCCACCGTGATGGCGATCCGGATGGGGCGGCCGCATTCGCGGCTCAGCGCGTCACTGATCAGCGGGGCGAGCCGGCCCTCGAGGACGCGCTTGCCCCATTCGTTGGGGACGGCCAGCAGTGCGGTGTCGGCGACGAGTGCCAGGGGCTGGCACCTCTCGACCCACTGCTTGTCCTTCGGCTCGATCCCCGGCTGTCCCTCCCCGAGGAGCTTTTCGAGCACCCTTGGCCACACTGCGGCAAGATCGGCAGGTACGTCAGCCACAGAGCACGCTCTCTCACAGGGGGTCCCACGAATGTGTGGTTCTTTGGGACGGTCGGGACAAAAAATCCGGGGTCAGGCAACGGTAGTCAGGCCAACGGGTACGGTTCAAGTCGTTGTCCACAGCCTGTGCACAGTGTGGGGCCACGTCGGCTCGGTTTGACCGGATGGCGTAGCCGCGCGTACCGTAACGAGGTCGAGTTGTCGATGGCTGCTGCCGCCTGCCTACCGATGGGCGAAGGTCACTGATAGTGATCATTTAGCGGTGCCACTCGGGCGAACACGCGAGTTTCCTCGTGGGCGCACGGTGACAGCCAGGCGATGTCCCGCCACAACGATTCATTCTCTGGAGCCCCCGAGTGAGCAAGCGCACCTTCCAGCCGAACAACCGCCGTCGTGCCAAGACCCACGGCTTCCGTCTCCGGATGCGTACCCGTGCCGGTCGCGCGATCCTCGCGAACCGTCGTGGCAAGGGCCGCGCCGCCCTTTCCGCGTAACAACACGCAGGTCGTGACGTCGTGCTGTCTCCCGAAAATCGGCTGAGGCGGCGCGAGGACTTCGCGAGCGCGGTACGTCGAGGTCGTCGGGCTGGTCGCCCGCTCCTCGTCGTCCACCTACGTACAAGCGGTGCAACGGACCCGCACGAGTCGGGGGAGATCGATCCCTCGTCGCGTGCGGGTTTCGTCGTCAGCAAGGCTGTCGGCAACGCCGTCATACGTAACCGGGTGAAGCGCCGTCTTCGCCATCTGGTCCGGGAGCGGCTGTCTCAGCTGCCCGCCGGTAGCCTGGTGGTGGTACGTGCGTTGCCCGGAGCGGGCGATGCCGGCCCCGAGGAACTGGCCCGGGACCTGGATGCCGCTCTGGTGCGGCTCCTGGGAGGCGTGGCTCGATGAAGTACCCGCTGCTCGCTTTGATCAAGCTGTACCAGTGGACGATCAGTCCGCTGCTCGGCCCGGTGTGCCGGTACTACCCGTCGTGTTCGCACTACGGGTACACCGCCATCGACCGGCATGGTGCGGTGAAGGGGACGGCCCTGACCGCCTGGCGGATCCTGCGGTGCAATCCGTGGTCCCCGGGTGGTGTGGACCATGTCCCACCCCGTAAACGCCCGCGTTGGCACGAGCAGCTGCGCAGTGCGTTGCGTAGATCTCGCAATGCTCAAGGAGCCTGATTAGTGGACACGATTGCCAGTCTGTTCAGCTTTATCACCACGCCCGTCTCGTGGATCATCGTTCAGTTCCACTCGCTGTACGGAGCGATCTTCGGCGCGAACAGTGGATGGGCCTGGGGCCTGTCCATCGTGTCCCTGGTGATCTTGATCCGCATCTGTCTGATCCCGCTCTTCGTGAAGCAGATCAAGGCGACGCGAGGCATGCAGGCGCTCCAGCCGAAGATGAAGGCGATCCAGGAGCGCTACAAGAACGACAAGCAGCGTCAGTCCGAAGAGATGATGAAGCTGTACAAGGAGACGGGTACCAACCCGCTCTCCTCGTGCCTTCCCATCCTGGCGCAGTCCCCGTTCTTCTTCGCGCTCTACCACGTGCTGGCGAGCATCGCCAACGGTGAAGAGATCGGCTACATCGACGGTCCGCTGCTGGCCAGCGCGCGTGAGGCCCACATCTTCGGGGCCCCGCTGGCCTCCAAGTTCACCGACAGCGCCGCGGATGTCGCCGCCCTGGGCGCCTCGATCACCGACGTGCGCATCGTGACCGCCATCATGATCGTCCTGATGTCGCTGTCGCAGTTCTACACCCAGCGCCAGCTCATGCAGAAGAACGTCGACCTGTCGGTCAAGACGCCGTTCATGCAGCAGCAGAAGATGCTGATGTACATCTTCCCCGTGATCTTCGCGGTCATGGGCATCAACTTCCCCGTCGGCGTTCTCGTCTACTGGCTGACCACGAACGTGTGGACCATGGGTCAGCAGATGTACGTGATCAACCAGAACCCGACGCCGGGCAGCAAGGCGCAGGACCAGTACCTGACGCGCCTGCTGAAGCACATCAGCTCGCACGGCGACGTCAAGGGCCGGAGCAAGAAGAAGATCGTCGCGGCGATCGTGGCCAAGGGCCCGGACCGCAACGACAACGAGCGGAAGTTCATCACGGCTCTGACGAAGCAGGGCTTGGCCGCCCAGCCGGACGGCTCCGTGATCAAGAGTTCCGAGGCCACGGCGGATTCGGATGCGGCGAGCGGTGGTGTCGCGAAGCGGCAGCAGCCGAAGCGGCAGTCGAAGTCGCAGCGTCAGACGCCCAGCAAGCCCTCTCCCAAGAAGTAAGAAGGAGTCCCTCCCGTGACGGAAGGCACCACCACCGCCGCCGCTGAGAGTGGCGACACCCTGACCCGCCTCGAGCAGGAGGGTGAGATCGCGGCCGATTACCTCGAGGGTCTGCTGGACATCGCCGACCTGGACGGCGACATCGACATGGATGTCGAGGCCGACCGGGCCGCGGTGTCGATCGTCAGTGACTCCGCAAGCCGTGATCTGCAGAAGCTCGTGGGCCGTGACGGCGAGGTTCTGGAGGCTCTGCAGGAGCTGACCCGCCTCGCCGTACACCGGGAGACCGGGGACCGCAGCCGGCTGATGCTGGACATCGCCGGGTTCCGTGCGAAGAAGCGCGAGGAGCTGGCGGCGCTGGGCGCCCAGGCGGCGGCGGACGTGAAGGCTTCGGGCGAGCCGCTGAAGCTGGCCCCGATGACCCCGTTCGAGCGGAAGGTCGTCCACGACGCCGTGGCGGCCGCCGGTCTGCGGAGCGAGTCCGAGGGCGAGGAGCCGCAGCGCTTCGTCGTTGTGCTCCCGGCCTGACCCCCGGCGCGAGTATGCGGCCCCGTCTGTGTCGCAGGCGGGGCCGATGTTTGTCAGCCTGGCATGTGAATGACCCGGCATCTTGAAGACGTGGTTTTTTCAGAACCATGCGGTACGGAAGGACGGTCCCCGTGACGGAGGCAGCTGAGCTTCCCCCGGCGCCTGAAGAGGCGCGCGCGGTGTTCGGTGAGTTTTTCCCGGAAGCTGTGCGGTACGCGGAGCTGCTGGCGGACGCGGGAGTCAAGCGGGGCCTGATCGGGCCGCGTGAGGTGCCGCGGCTGTGGGAGCGGCACCTGCTGAACTGCGCCGTGCTGTCGGAGGTGGTGCCTCAGGGCGTCACCGTGTGCGACGTGGGTTCGGGCGCCGGGCTGCCCGGCATCCCGCTGGCGCTGGTGCGCCGGGATCTCAAGATCACTCTGCTCGAGCCGCTGCTGCGGCGGACGACCTTCCTCCAGGAGGCCGTGGAGCTGCTGGGCCTGGACCACGTCACGGTGGTGCGCGGGCGGGCCGAGGAGGTTCTCGGCAAGGTGCAGCCCGTGCACGTGGTGACGGCGCGTGCCGTGGCGCCCCTGGACCGTCTGGCCGGCTGGGGCGTGCCCCTGCTGCGTCCGTACGGAGAGATGCTGGCGCTCAAGGGCGACACCGCCGAAGAGGAGCTGGTGTCGGCGAAGGCCGCACTGGCGAAGCTCGGTGTGGTGAAGACCTCAGTGCTGCACGTGGGCGAGGGTCTGGTGGACCCGTTGTCGACGGTGGTCCGCGTCGAGGTCGGAGAGAGCCCCGGTGGGGTGAGGTTCGCGGCCAAGCGGGCTAAGGCGGCCCGGGTGGGACGCACCCGCCGGCGCCGTTGATCTTCTGAGGTGTGGGGGCCCGGCGGAGATTTCGTCTGCGTTGGGCCCTATAGGTATGGATTTCGGAGTGTCGTAGCGGCCTGAAGACTCCGTCCGGGCATCGTGTTTCACGTGAAACGTCGCTCTCTGCTGCACGGAATCATCAGCCGCGGTCGTGCGGCTGCGTCCCCCCTTCACCGCAAGGACGCAAGGGGGACGGAGTTGTCCACATCGGTGGATTCATCCACAGGAGTACGGGCCCCGCTGGTTCGCGACCCCGGTGACATGGGAGGCTCTGTTCATCGCGAGCCTGATGTCGAGGAGAGTGACACCGTGCGGTCCGACGCCAACCTCGCGGGGCCGATGGCCGACCCGGTCCCCGGTCCCCGCTCTGAAGCGGCGGGTGAGGATGTTTCACGTGAAACATTGCCTCCCCCGCCTGTAGACAACGACACCCCCATCGGCCGAGCCGCCCAGCTGGCGGTCGAGGCGCTGGGGCGCACCGGTGAACGGCTGCCCCGGCCGGAGCAGACCCGGGTCATCGTGGTCGCCAACCAGAAGGGCGGCGTGGGCAAGACCACGACGACCGTGAACCTGGCGGCCTCGCTGGCCCTGCACGGGGCGCGGGTCCTCGTGGTCGACCTCGACCCCCAGGGCAATGCGTCCACGGCTCTGGGCATCGACCACCACGCGGATGTGCCGTCGATCTACGACGTGCTCGTGGACAGCCGGCCTCTCCTGGAGGTCGTCCAGCCGGTCGTGGATGTGGAGGGGCTCTTCTGTGCTCCGGCCACGATCGATCTGGCGGGCGCGGAGATCGAGCTGGTGTCGCTCGTGGCGCGGGAAAGCCGGCTGCAGCGGGCGATCCAGGCGTACGACCAGCCTCTCGACTACATCCTGATCGACTGTCCTCCCTCGCTCGGGCTGCTCACGGTGAACGCGCTGGTGGCCGGCGCGGAGGTGCTGATCCCGATCCAGTGCGAGTACTACGCGCTGGAGGGCCTGGGTCAGCTGCTGCGCAATGTCGATCTGGTGCGGGCCCACCTCAACCCGACGCTGCACGTGTCGACCATCCTGCTGACGATGTACGACGGCAGGACCCGGCTGGCCTCGCAGGTGGCGGAGGAGGTGCGCAGCCACTTCGGCAAGGAGGTGCTGCGGACGAGCATCCCCCGGTCGGTGCGCATTTCCGAGGCGCCGAGCTATGGGCAGACGGTGCTCACCTACGACCCGGGTTCCAGTGGTTCCCTCTCCTATCTGGAGGCGGCGCGAGAGATCGCGTATCGAGGGGTCGGAATGCAGTACGACGCCCAGCAGGCCCATCTGGGTCCGGGCATGAACAGCACGCAGAGTGTGGCGGAGGGGATCCAGTGAGTGAGCGACGTAGAGGTCTGGGGCGGGGGCTCGGTGCACTGATCCCCGCGGCCCCGCAGGAGAAGACGCCGCCGGTGATCAGTTCCGGCTCGACGTCTCCGTCGGCGGTGCCGGTCATGACGGCGGAGCGCGGGGTCGCGGCGGCGAAGCTCGCCTCCCTTGCGCAGGCCGATGTTTCACGTGAAACATCGCTCGCGGTCGTCCCGGCGCAGGAGCCGGAACCGGCGGCTGCCGAGACCAACGTGGTGGCGGGCGCGACGTTCGCGGAGCTCCCGATGGACGCGATCACGCCGAACCCGCGCCAGCCGCGTGACGTGTTCGACGAGGACGCGCTCGCCGAGCTGGTGACCTCCATCCAGGAGGTGGGCCTGCTCCAGCCGGTGGTCGTGCGGCAGTCGGCTCCGGGCCGCTACGAGCTGATCATGGGTGAGCGGCGCTGGCGTGCCTGCCGGGAGGCCGGGCTGGAGGCCATCCCGGCGATCATCCGGGCGACCGACGACGAGAAGCTGCTGCTGGACGCGCTGCTGGAGAACCTGCACCGGGCCCAGCTGAACCCGCTGGAAGAGGCCGCGGCCTACGACCAGCTGCTCAAGGACTTCAACTGCACGCACGACCAGCTGGCCGACCGGATCGGTCGCTCGCGTCCCCAGGTGTCGAACACGCTGCGGCTGCTGAAGCTGTCGCCTTCGGTTCAGCGCCGGGTGGCCGCGGGTGTGCTGTCGGCCGGGCATGCACGGGCGCTGCTTTCGGTGGACGACTCCGAGGAGCAGGACCGGCTGGCCCACCGGATCGTGGCCGAGGGGCTGTCGGTCCGAGCCGTCGAGGAGATCGTGACGCTGATGGCCTCGGAGCCTTCGAGCGCGGTGAAGCCGAAGGGTCCGCGGGCGGGTACCCGGGTGGCTCCGGCGCTCAGCGAGCTGGCGACGCGGCTGTCGGACCGGTTCGAGACGCGGGTGAAGGTGGACCTGGGTCAGAAGAAGGGCAAGATCACCGTCGAGTTCGCGTCGATGGAGGATCTGGAGCGGATTCTGGGGACGCTGGCGCCGGGCGAGGGCCGGGTTCTGGAGCAGGGTCTTTCCGGGGAGTGATCCCAGGGCCGCCGAGGGGCGGGTCGTGCCGGTGCGAACCGGCACGACCCGCCCCTTCGCTGTGCTGTCGAAGAACGAGAGGCCAGTGGATACGATGCGGTCATGGGTCGTCGGCTGGTACCGCTCACGCTGGACAACCTCCAGGACTTGCCGCGTCGTTGCCGGTCCTGCGTGTTCTGGGAACTGGATCCGGTCAGTGGTGACGCCGCCGTGAAGGCGGGGACTCCGGCACTGGAGAAGGAGGCGTGGATCTCCGCCGTCCTTCTGGAGTGGGGATCCTGCGGCCGAGTGGTCTATGTGGACGAGGTCCCGGTGGGGTTCGTGCTGTATGCGCCGCCGGCGTACGTGCCGCGGGCCACTGCGTTTCCGACCAGTCCGGTCTCGCCGGATGCGGTGCAGCTGATCACCGCGTGGATCATGCCGGGGTATCAGGGGCAGGGCCTGGGGCGGGTCATGGTGCAGACGGTGGCGAAGGATCTGCTGCGGCGCGGGTTCCGGGCGATCGAGGCCTTCGGGGATGCTCGGTGGGAGGGTCCGGCCTGTCTGCTGCCCGCGGACCACCTGCTGGCCGTGGGCTTCAAGACCGTACGACCGCACCCGGTGCATCCGCGGCTGCGCCTCGAACTGAGGTCGACGCTGTCCTGGAAGGAAGACGTGGAGCTGGCGCTCGACCGGCTGCTGGGCGCGGCGCGCAAGGAGCCGGCGTTGCGTCCCCTCTGAGCGGGGAGCGGGATGTGCGAAACGGGGCCGCCCCAGGAGGGGCGGCCCCGTTTCACGTGGAACCTCAGGCGGTCTTGACCTCGACGAAGTCCGAGAGGTCACGCAGGATGGCGGCCTTCGGCTTGGCACCGACGATCGTCTTGGCGACCTCGCCGCCCTGGTAGACGTTCAGCGTCGGGATGGACATGACGCCGTACTTGGCAGCCGTGGCCGGGTTCTGGTCGATGTTGAGCTTGACGATCTCGATCTGGTCGCCGTACTCGGCGGCGATGGCCTCGAGGGACGGCGCGATCTGGCGGCACGGTCCGCACCATTCGGCCCAGAAGTCGACCAGTACGGGCTTGTCGCTCTTGAGGACCTCGGCATCGAAGTCAGCGTCGGTCACGTTCTTGAGGGTGCCGGCCACAGCGGCCTCCTTCTTCTTCCTGCGGGGTGTGTGGGGTGGGGGCGTGGGGGTCAGACCGCCGCGTGGGCCTTCTCGGCGTCCGCGAGGGCGGCGAGGAAGCGCTCGGCGTCGAGGGCGGCGGAACAACCGGTGCCCGCAGCGGTGATGGCCTGACGGTACGTGTGGTCCACGACGTCGCCGGCGCCGAACACGCCGGTGACGCTGGTCCGGGTGGAGGGGGCGTCGACCTTGAGGTAGCCCTCGTCGTCGAGGTCCAGCTGGTCCTTGAACAGCTCGGTGCGCGGGTCGTGGCCGACGGCGATGAACAGGCCGGTCACGGGCAGCGCGGAGGTCTCACCGGTCTTGGTGTTGCGCAGGGTGAGGCCGGAGAGCTTCTGCTCGCCGTGGATCTCGGCGACCTCGCTGTCCCAGGCGAACTTGATCTTCGGGTCGGCGAAGGCGCGGTCCTGCATGGCCTTCGAGGCGCGCAGGCTGTCGCGGCGGTGGACGATCGTGACGGACTTGGCGAAGCGCGAGAGGAAGGTGGCCTCCTCGATCGCGGTGTCGCCGCCGCCGACGACGGCGATGTCGTGGTCCTTGAAGAAGAACCCGTCGCACGTGGCGCACCAGGAGACGCCCCGGCCGGAGAGCGCGTCCTCGTTGGGCAGGCCGAGCTTGCGGTGCTGGGAGCCGGTGGTGACGATGACGGCCTTGGCGCGGTGCACGGTGCCGGCGGTGTCGGTGACGGTCTTGATCTCACCGGTGAGGTCCACGGCCACGATGTCGTCCGGGACGAGCTCGGCGCCGAACCGCTCGGCCTGGCCCCGCATGTTGTCCATGAGGTCCGGGCCCATGATCCCGTCCTGGAAGCCCGGGAAGTTCTCCACCTCGGTGGTGTTCATCAGGGCGCCACCGGCGGTGACGGCACCTTCGAAGACCAGGGGCTTGAGCGAAGCGCGTGCGGTGTACAGGGCGGCGGTGTAACCGGCCGGCCCGGAGCCGATGATGATCACGTTTCGTACGTCGCTCACGGGTTTCTTCCTCGTCTCTGCGGACTGCGTGCTGCCTACCGGGGGCCGGTGCGGACTCTCACCCCACCCAACGGATCCTACGGCGCCTGCATTCCCCGCCCGCCCCACCGCGGCCCTGAACGTTCAGCCCCGGGGGTAGGTACGCGTCAGGAGGACCTTTCCGGGGGTGGCCGAGCCGGTGCTCTCGCAGTCCGTGTTGACGAGGTAGGCATCCACGCGCGAGGAGTCGGCCGGGTGCGGCAGGACGAGGAGGTACACCGCGGCGCCCTGATAGGTGCCGCGCTCGGCCGCGAGCAGGGAGTCGGCGCGGCCGGTGGCGTTCTGGACGCAGGGGGGGACGGGAGGTGCTGCCCGCTTGTCGCCGGGAGCGACTCCCGGGCCGGGAGCGGTGTTCTCCATGCCGTAGGTGTTGTTCTGCTCCCCCGGGGTGGTCTTGGCGCCCGGTGCGGGGGTGACGAGCTGTCGCACGCTGTCCTGGAGGCCCTGTGCGGTGTACGCGCCGTCGGCCGAGGCGGCCGCGGGCGGCTCGGCGGGGGAGTCCGAGGCCTCGCTGCGGGCGGCGGTGTCGCTGGTGGGGGTGCCGGCGAAGTCGCCGAACAGGAAGAGTCCGAGGGCGCAGGCGGCGGCTCCGGCCAGGCCCGAGAGCACGGCGATCCGGCGGCGGGCACGGCGTCTGCCCGGGCCGGTTGGGCCGGTCGGGTGACCGGCGGGCGATGTTTCACGTGAAACATCGCGGCCCGGCGTGCGCGGCCGGGCGGCCGGTGGGGTCTCGGCCCGGGGCTTGGTCGCGTCGAGGAGGGCCTCGGCGGCGAGGGCTGCGTCGATGCGGCCGGAGATGTCGGCGGGCATCCGGGCCGGCCCCGGCAGGGTGCCGAGTAGCGCGCGGATCTCCTCCAGGGAGGCGCGGACGTCGGCGCACAGCGCGCAGTCATCGAGATGGCGGCGGACTTCGGCGGTACGGGACGGGGAGAGGAGACCTTCGGTCAGGTCGGAGATCTCCGAGACGTCCGGGTGCCGGATCGTGCCGGTCGTGCCGGTAGTGGGGCTCACGGTCGTCCACCTCCGCCCTTCACAGCGTCTGGGTCTGGATGCCTGGGTTCTGCCGCTGGTGGGACGGGTGAGCCCGGCGTCCGGTTCCTTCCCCGCTCGGTGGCGGTGTTATCCCCGGCATTCGTGCGCAGATGAGTGAGGAGCGGGACGAGTTTCGCCCGGCCGCGGGCGCACCGGCTTTTCACGGTGCCGGTGGGGACCTCCAGGATGCGGGCGGCCTCGGCGACGGGGTATCCCTGCATGTCGACGAGGACGAGCGCGGCCCGCTGGTCGGCCGGGAGGGTGCCCAGGGCGGCCAGGAGCTGGCGGTGGAGGTCCTGGCGCT
Source organism: Streptomyces sp. MB09-01 (assembly GCF_033794505.1). Taxonomy (NCBI): domain Bacteria; kingdom Bacillati; phylum Actinomycetota; class Actinomycetes; order Kitasatosporales; family Streptomycetaceae; genus Streptomyces; species Streptomyces sp. MB09-01. The sequence continues at coordinate 16,323 of NZ_JARAYQ010000008.1, forward strand.
CCGCGGGGGCCTCGGCGGACTCGTGGGGCTCCAGGAGCCGCTCCAGGCGGTCCGTGTCGTCGAGGGGAGAGGTCCTGCGGGTGGCGGCCTTGCGGGCGCGGTCGAGGCAGGCGTTGACGGTGATGCGGTGCAGCCACGTGGTGACGGCGGATTCCCCGCGGAAGGTGTGGGCGGCCCGGTAGGCGGAGACCAGGGCGTCCTGCACGGCGTCCGCGGCCTCCTCGCGGTCGCCGAGGGTCCGCAGGGCCACGGCCCACAACCGGTCCCGGTGCCGCCGCACGAGCTCTCCGAACGCATCGGGGTCGCCGGCCACGTGCGCGGCCAGGAGTTCCCGGTCGTCACTGCCTTCCGTGGTTCCTTCTCGCATCACACCCTGCTTCCTCCCCGAATGGAGACTAGGTGCGTCGGCCGGGCGCGTAAAGAATCACGCGGCCGGCCGCAGCGGGCCGCACGCAGCCGAGGCGGGCGTGCTCGGGACTACGGGCCCGGCACTAGGGGCCGAGCACCTTGATCTCGCTGATTCCACCCCGGTAGCCCCCGCCGGAAGGGGGCAGTTCGGTGATGTGGATCAGCATGAAGCGCGTACGGACCGGAGTGTCGAACGTGGCCTGGAGCTTCTTGTCCGTGACCTTCAGCTCGGTGAGCCGCTGGGTGAACGCGCCGAGGGTGTCGGGGTTGCCGGCATCCGCGGCGGCGGCGAAGACCTCGGCCGTTTGCCCGGGCACGTACATGTCGATGTCGAGGCCGGTCACGTTCTTGAGCTCGCCCAGGTCGACGATGATCCCGCTGCCCTTGTTCTCCGTCTCCAGCCGGCCGAAGTCGGGGTAGTTGTAGTACTCGGGGGTGATCCAGGCGGAATCGGGCTTGCCGTCGATGGTCTTCGGGGCCAGAAGGGGCTTCACCGAGCCTCCGAGGACGGAGACGCCGTGGATCGGCAGGGGCTTTCCGGGCTCGCTCTGCTTCGGGTTGTCCTCGGTGCCGGTCTTGGTGTTGTTCGTGCCGCTGTTGCCCTTCTGGCTGCTCCGGTCCAGGAGGGTGTCGGCCAGCTGCCAGCTGCCCAGGCCGAGGGCGGCGATGAGCAGGGCGGCGACACCCCACTTGAGGGCCCGGCCCGTACGGCTCTGCAGCGGGGGCGGCGGCGGGACGGGCCGGATCTGGGTGGTGGGCGACCCGGGAGGTGTGGGACGGCCGTAGCTGCCCTGCTGGTAGGTGGTGTGCTGGTACTCCGGCGGGGCCGTGAAGGCGGGCTCCGGCGGCCGGATGCGGGGCATCGCGGCGACGGCCTTGGCCAGCTCCTCCGGGCTGGTGCAGGCGGGCTCCTGGCGGGAGGCGGTGGCCCCGTCGTTGGCGAGTGCCCGCATGGCGAGTTCGCCCAGGCCCCGGTGGACGCCGGCGCGCACCTGGTCGGGGGCGATCAGGCCCACGCCCTTGGGCAGGCCGGTGAGGCCGTAGGCGTCGCTCTCGTACGGCCAGCGCTGGGTGAGGGCGGCGTACAGGAGGGCGCCGATGGCCTCGGTGTCGGCGCGCTGCGGGGTGTCGCTGGTGATGCCGCGCAGGGCGGCGTTCACGGCGAGGCCGCGGATGCGGTACTGGCCCGTGGAGGTGCGCAGTATCGCGCTGGGCGTCAGCCGCAGATGGGCCAGGCCTTCGCGGTGCGCGGCGGCCATGGCCTGGGAGACCTGGCTGACGAGCTGATAGGCCTCGTGGGGCTCCAGGGGGCCTGCGGCGAGGACGGCGGTGAGCTCGGTCGCGTCGGGCAGCCACTCGTGGACGACGTAGACGAGGTCGTTCTCCTCCACGGCGTCGAGGACCTGGACGAACCGGGGGTCGCCGAGGAGGGCGGAGGAGCGCGCGGCAGCCAGGACGGAGCGTGCCCGCGCGTGGTCGGCGGGCATCAGGTGGACGCCCACGGCACGCCGCAGTTTCTCGTCCATCGCGCGCCAGCTGCTGAATCCGTCCACACGGGTGACGCACTCTTCCAGCCGGTAGCGTCTGGCGAGCTTGTGGCCGCTGTGGAGTTCGGGTGCGGCCGCGGGGGCCGCCTTCGTGCGTTCGCCGTCCTTGTCGGGCATGGGTCCGTCCGCGGCTCGTCCGTTCTGGGTGTCCACCCCGTCGGACGTGGCCTTTGCCGCTTGCGCGGCCAGCGGCTCATCGCCGCCGTTGTCGGCCACGTCGACGGCAGCCGTGCTACGTTCCGCCACCGTCGTTCCTGCCTCCCCATCCGTTGCGCGCTGTAGGCCAGCCTGCGAAGCCATGCCAATTGTGCCCACAGTCCGACGCTATGCACGACACACGAACGGGGGCGACGGTTGTGCGCATCAGCGCCCCAAACGTCCGCGGACCATTCCGACCATCGCGTTGAGCTCTTCGATCCGCATCCGCTTGGCGGCGATGAGGAACACGGCCGCCAGGGCGATGCCTCCGGCCACGAGGGCAGCGGCGGAACCGGCGACTCCACTGCCCAGCCACTGGGTGACTCCATAGGCGGCGGCGCCCGCGACCGCGGCGGCGGGGACACAGGCGCCGGTGAGGCGCGCGTAGGTGCGCATCACGTGGGCGCCGTCGAGGTCGCCGCCGAGGCGGGTCTTGAGACGGCGCCAGGCGACGCCCACGCCCACGGTGTAGCCGAGGCCGTAGGCGGCGGCCATGCCGACGACCGCCCAGCGGGCGGGGAGCACGAAGAAGGAAGCCGCGGAGACCGCCGCGTTGACGGCGGCGACGATGACGGTGTTGTAGAAGGGCGTCCGGGTGTCCTCGTAGGCGTAGAAGCCGCGCAGGACGACGTACTGGACGGAGTAGGGGATCAGGCCGAGGCCGAACGCCATCAGGATGTAGCCGATGTTCTGGGCGCCGGAGCCCGACCCGGCGTAGAGCAGGGTGGCCATCGGCACGCCGAGCGCGAGGAACGCGAAGGCACACGGCACGATCGCGACGGCCGAGGTGCGCAGCCCGTAGGAGATGTCGTCGCGGACCGCGGCGGCGTCCCCGTCGTGGGCGGAGCGGGAGATGCGGGGCAGCACGGCCGTCATGACGGAGACGGTGATGATCGCCTGCGGCATCTGCCACAGCAGCAGCGCGTAGTTGTAGGCGGTGATGCCGGTACCGGGGTGGCCCTGCTTCTCGGCGACGGACCCGGCCCAGGTGGCGAACTGGGTGACGACGACGAGGCCGATCTGGTTGGCGAGGACGAAGAAGAACGTCCACTTCGCCAGGCGGGCGGCCTTGCCGAGGCCGTGGCCCTTCCAGTCGAAGCGCAGGCGCGGCCGGAAGCCGGCATCGCGCAGGTACGGCAGCATCGCGAGGGCCTGGACGGTGAGTCCGAGCAGCGTGCCCACGCCCAGCAGGCGCACACCGTCGGCGGTGACGGTGGTGGCGTTGACACCGGAGGTCGTGAAGCCGCCGAAGGCCCAGATGAAGGCGCCGAAGGTGGCGATGACCACGATGTTGTTGAGGACCGGGGTCCACATCATCGCGCCGAACCGGCCGCGGGCGTTGAGGATCTGACCCAGGACCACGTGGACGCCCATGAAGAACATGGTGGGCAGGCAGTAGCGGGCGAAGGCGACCGCGACTTCCATCTGCTGCGGGTCGGAGGCGATCTTCGGCGACATCATCGTGATGAACACCGGTGCCGCCAGGACACAGATGGTGGTGATGCCGGCCAGCAGGACCACGACGAGGGTCAGCAGCCGGTTGGCGTAGGCCTCTCCCCCGTCGCTGTCGTTCTTCATGGCCCGGACCAGCTGCGGGATGAAGACGGCATTGAGGGCGCCGCCGCCGACCAACACGTAGATCATCGTCGGCAGGGTGTTGGCGATCTGGTACGTGTCGTTGAAGGTGCCCACGCCGATGGCGCCGGCGATCACCAGGGTCCGCAGGAAGCCGGTGATGCGGGAGACGATCGTGCCCGCGGCCATGAGCGCGCTGGACTTCAGGAGGCTGGAGGCGCGTCCGGCGGGCTTGCTCGGTGCCGGCGCCGCCACGGGAGCCTCCTCGGCGGGGGTGCGGGGGGCCGCCTCCTGGTCCCGGTAGAGGTGCGCGAAGGCGTCGGGTTCCGGCTGGTCCTCCGAGGCCTGGGTGACGAGGGAGTCGACGCCGACGAACTGGGTCGTGGCGGCGTGGTCGCCGTAGGGCAGGTGGCGGGAGGGGCCGTCCGGCTCGGGCGGCGGGGTCTGGGCCCAGACGCGCGGATCGGGAGAGTACGAGGGCGCGGTCGGCGCCGCGTAGAGCGGGCCGGGCTCCTGGTAGGTGCCGGGCGGCGGCGGGGGGTGCGAGGCGCGGTCGTAGAGGACCTCGGCGACGGGGTCCTGGGCGGACAGGTCCTGGGACCGGTACGGGTCGTAGTCGTAGGCGTCCTGGACATACGGGTCGCGGTCCGGCGCGGGCGCAGGCGCGGGAACCTGCCCGGGCACCGGGGTGCCCGGGGCAGTGCCCTGGGAGGGCGCAGGCCCACCAGTGCCCTGCGCGCGGTCACCGTCGTACGGCGCGTTCATCGAAACCCCACCTCATCGTCCCCAGGCCGACCGGCCACGGCATCGCTCAACGGTCCACTGTCTCACCCGTGCCGGACCCCTCGGTGCTTTGCGGTCCGGTGTCCGGGGACTCGTCACTCGGCTGCGTGCTCTCCTCGGCGGCCGCGCGGGCCGCGACGCGCTTGCGGCTGGCGTACATCTTGATGCCCGCCAGGACCAGGAGGAGCACACCGCCGGCGATGACGAGCATGACGGTGGGGGTGATCTCGGTGGCCTCGACCGTGAACCGTCGCTCCTTGCCGTAGGGGACGCCGTCCTCGGTGAAGAGCTGCGCCGTGACCTCGACCGGACCGCTCGCATTGGCGTTGGCCGGGAACTTCAACGTCTGGGTGTGGTCGCCCTGGACGGTCACCTGCTGCTCGGCCTGGCCGCTGTCGCCGAACATCAGGCGGGTCGGATTGCCGGACTTCACCCGCAGGACCAGGTTGTGGACGTCCTGGACGAGGCTGTTCTGGACGCTGACCGGGATGGTGGCGCTGTGTCCGGACAGGGTGGCGTCGGACTTGGGGATGACCTTGACCTTCTCGGTGAGACCGATCAGGTACTCCTGCACCTGGTCCCGGTAGAGGCGGGCCTCCTCCGGACGTCCGCGCCAGGAGGTGGACATCTCCCGGTTGGTGGTGTTGCCGAACGGGATCTCCACGCGGTCGGGCGCGGCCAGGATCACCTTGAAGTGGTCGAGGGTGGCCTGCGTGGTGCGGATCTTCTCGAAGGCCGACACCGGCAGCTCCTGCTTGCGCAGGGCCTCTGGGTACTGTCCGGCGCCCGGCACCTGGGTGGCGGCGCCGGGATCGGGCTTGGCGGCCGCCGCGGCCTCGAGGTCCCCGGGCTGCGTCCAGCGGCCCGCCTGGAGCCCGCGTACGGCCGCGGCCATCGTCTGCACCTGGCTGACGGTGGGCGTCCGCTGCGGGGCGACGACGAAGCTGCGCTGCTCGTCGGTCTTCTGCAGGTTGAGGGCGAGGCTGTGGGCGAGGAACCGCTGCACGGCCAGGGTGGCGGACCCGGCGTTCAGCATGTCGCCCTCGAAGGCGGTGGACAGATCGGCGTCCGCGACGACGGCGGTGGTGCCGGCGCCGATGGGACGGGCGGCCGAGGGCGTGTAGCCGAGGGCTCCGCTCTCCACGAGGCTGTCGCTGCGGGTGAGGACGTTGTGGGCGCCGGCCGAGGTGGCGACGTTGACGATCGAGGGGTCGATGGCGCCGTTCACGGGCCAGGAGAAGTCGGTGGACGCCGTGACGTGCAGCACGGTCTCGACGGCCTGCTTCGCCTTGTCGGTGGCGGGCCGCAGCTGGCCCAGGGTGCCCGAGACGTCCTTGCCGTGGTGGGCGAGGGAGGCGAGGTCGGGGTCGGCGAAGGGCAGGGCGACGACCTTCTTGCCCTGGACCGCTGCTTCCAGGGAGCTCAGCCACTGCTCGGCGACGGCCTTGTTCTTCCCCTGGACGGGCTTGCCGCCCGGGCTGCGGACCCGGTAGCCCTTGGTCATCGCGTCGACCGTGTAGAGCAGGTCGGGGTCGATGACCCAGGTGATCGGCAGGTCCTTGCCGAGGGCGACCATCTGCTCCAGGCGGCCGCCGGGCTTGAGCTCGTCGGCGAGCGAATCGTCGAGGAAGACGGGGGTCTGCAGCTCGTCGGATCCGGTCTCCGCGGTCACGCGGGTGGTGGAGATCAGCGGCCACGCGTAGGTGATCTGGGAGCGCTTCGAGGCGGCTTCCGGCTGCCAGGGCAGGAAGGTCCGCTTGATCCCCAGGACCTGTTCGGAAGGGCGGCTCTCGGTCGCCCCGGACAGGGAGACGCCGAGCTGGTAGACCCCGTCCTTGTCCAGTTCGAGCTTGTTCACCGGGACGGTCAGGGTGAACTCCTGGCGGACCTTCGACGGCAGCGAGGCGATCTTCACGGCGTAGGCCGGATCGATCTCGCCCAGGTCGGCGCCGGCCCGGAAGCCGTTGCGTTCCGCCGCCTCGTCGATGGAGGACCGGTCCGCGAGCGCGGGCCCGACCCGCAGGCCGACGTGCGCGTCGTTGATCGTCTCGGAGCCGGTGTTCACCACGGTCCCCGTGATGGTCAGGGTGTCGCCCTTGACCGGGGCGGCGGGGGCCATGGAGGTCAGCTGGACGTCCACGCCGGTCGCCTGGACGGCCTGGGCCTTGGGGGCCGGAGAGTAGACCAGGGCGGCCATCACGGGCGTCCCGGCGAGCAGGACGATCGCGCGCCGCAGCCAGCGGCGCCGGACAGGAGCGGGGGACGCCCCCTGGATGTCTGCCGCCTCGGCCACGCGCTAGCCCGTTCCTCGAAGTGTCAGTGGTCGTCTTTTGTGCGTCCACGCATGGTAACGAGGCCCGCTGTGTGCGAGTGCCGCGCCTTGCTCCACATGATCGGACCGGCCCCGGGGCTGCCGGGGACCGGGGTCGCGCAAAACGAGGCGGCCCCTGGTGGGCCGGGCACGTACCCTTTTCTGTTGTGCCGAACGCCAACGAAGACACCCCCAGTGCCCTGAGTCAGGTGCAGCGCCGCGCGGTCAGTGAACTGCTGCGGGTCGCCCCTGTCGCCGACGAGCTCGGCCGCCGATTCCAGGAGGCGGGCTTCCGCCTCGCCCTGGTCGGTGGGTCCGTCCGCGACGCGCTGCTCGGGCGTCTCGGCAACGATCTCGACTTCACCACCGATGCCCGCCCCGAGGACGTGCTGAAGATCGTCCGGCCGTGGGCCGACTCGGTGTGGGACGTGGGCATCGCCTTCGGCACCGTCGGGGCGCAGAAGAGCGCCCGCGTCGGGGACGTCGTGCGGAACTTCCAGATCGAGGTGACGACGTACCGCTCGGAGGCCTACGACCGCACGTCGCGCAAGCCGGAGGTCTCCTACGGCCATTCGATCGACGAGGACCTGGTCCGGCGCGACTTCACGGTCAACGCCATGGCTCTGGCCCTGCCCGAGCAGGAGTTCATCGACCCGCACGGCGGCCTGGAGGACCTGGCCGCCGGTGTGCTGCGCACCCCCGGGACCCCGGAGGACTCCTTCTCCGACGATCCGCTGCGGATGCTGCGGGCGGCGCGGTTCTCCGCGCAGCTGGACTTCGAGGTCGCCCCGGAGGTCGTGGCGGCCGTGAAGGCGATGTCCGACCGTATCGAGATCGTCTCGGCGGAGCGGATCCAGGGCGAGCTGAACAAGCTGATCCTCTCGGCCAACCCTCGCCGCGGTCTGGGACTGCTGGTGGACACGGGTCTGGCGGACCGGGTCCTCCCCGAGCTGCCCGCCCTCCGGCTGGAGAGTGACGAACACCACCGGCACAAGGACGTCTACGACCACTCGCTGATCGTGCTGGAGCAGGCGATCGCCCTCGAGGAGGACGGCCCGGACCTGGTGCTGCGGCTCGCGGCCCTGCTGCACGACATCGGCAAGCCCCGCACCCGCCGCTTCGAGAGCGACGGCCGCGTCTCCTTCCACCACCACGAGGTGGTGGGCGCGAAGATGACCAAGAAGCGGCTGACCGCGCTGAAGTACTCCAACGACATGATCAAGGACGTGTCCCGGCTGGTGGAGCTGCACCTTCGCTTCCACGGCTACGGCGACGGCGAGTGGACCGACTCCGCGGTGCGGCGCTACGTCCGCGATGCCGGTCCGCTGCTGGAGCGCCTGCACAAGCTGACCCGCTCCGACTGCACCACGCGCAACAAGCGCAAGGCCAGCGCCCTCTCCCGGACCTACGACGGGCTGGAGGCACGCATCGCGCAGCTGCAGGAGCAGGAGGAGCTGGACGCGATCCGGCCCGACCTGGACGGCAACGAGATCATGCAGGTGCTGGACGTCGGCCCGGGCCCGGTGATCGGCAAGGCGTACGCCTTCCTGCTGGAGCTGCGTCTGGAGAACGGCCCGATGGGGCGTGACGCCGCCGTCGTCGCGCTCAAGGAGTGGTGGGCCGCGCAGGCCTGAGGGACGACCGTCGGCATCGATGTTTCACGTGAAACATCGACGTCGGCGGTCGGTCGGGGGCGCCTCACACGAGACGTCGCTCCTGCCGGCCCAGCAGGACCGCGGTCAGGGCGTAGAGGGCGGACACGCAGAGGATCAGGGTCACGGACCGTCCGTCGGGGGGGAGCATGAGGGAGGCCACCGCCGCCGCTCCCACGAAGGCGACGTTGAAGAGCACGTCGTAGACGGAGAAGACGCGGCCGCGGTAGTCGTCGTCCACCCGCGACTGCACCTCCGTGTCGGTGGCGATCTTCGCGCCCTGGGTGGCGAGGCCGAGAACGAAGGCGGCGACCAGCATCGGTCCCGGGGCGAAGAACAGGCCGAGGGCCGGCACGAGGACCGCGGCTCCCGCCGAGCAGGCCGTGATCCAGCCGAGGGTGCCCAGCCGGCCCGCCAGCCAGGGGGTCACGACGGCGGCCGCGAAGAATCCCGCTCCGGAGGCTCCGACCGCGACGCCGAGCAGGGCCAGCCCGTCGGCCTCGTTGTCCGACCAGGAGTAGCGGCAGAGCATCAGCAGCATGACGAACAGGGCCCCGTAGCAGAACCGCATCGCGGTCATCGCGGCGAGCGCCCGGGCCGCCTCCCGCCGGCCGGCCAGGTGCCGGAGGCCTTCGGCCATGCCCCGCACGGTGAGGGCGACCCCTTCGGCGACGGAGGGGTGGACCCGGCCGGGGGGGTGGTCGGGCCCGAGGAGGCCGATGGCGAGGTTCAGGGAGACGAGGGCCGCACACAGGTAGAGCCCGGCCCCGAGCAGGACGACGACGGCGTTGGAGTCCGAGGCCAGCAGCCGGACGAGGAAGGCCAGCCCTCCGCCGGCGACCGCCGCCAGGGTTCCGGCGGTGGGGGAGAGGGCGTTCGCGGTGACCAGCTGGCCGGGGCCGACGACGCGGGGCAGCGAGGCGGCGAGCCCGGCCAGCACGAAGCGGTTGACGGCGGTCACGGACAGGGCCGAGGCGTAGAACAGCCAGTCGGGTACTTCCGCGACGATCAGCATCCCGGTGCCGCAGGCGAGGAAGGCCCGCAGCAGATTGCCGTAGAGGAAGACCTGGCGGCGGCGCCAGCGGTCGAGCAGCACTCCGGCGAAGGGGCCGATCACCGAGTAGGGCAGCAGCAGTACCGCCATGGCCGAGGCGATGGCCGCCGGCGAGGTCTGTTTCTCCGGCGAGAAGACCACATAGGTGGCGAGGGCGACCTGGTAGACGCCGTCCGCCGCCTGGGAGAGCAGCCGTACGGCGAGCAGGTTGCGGAAGTCCCTCAGGCGCAGGAGTACGCGCAGATCACGTACGACAGGCATGAGGGCAAGGGTCACATACGCGGAGGGTCCCCGGGCATATTGCCCGGGGACCCTCCGCGGAAGAACAGCCGAAGTCCAGGTGTCCTTGCGGACCCTTGGGGTTCGACTAGCGCTCGACCTCGCCCTTGATGAACTTCTCGACGTTGGCGTACGCCTCGTCGTCGAAGTACTGCACCGGCGGGGACTTCATGAAGTAGCTGGACGCCGACAGGATCGGGCCGCCGACACCGCGGTCCTTGGCGATCTTCGCGGCGCGCAGGGCGTCGATGATGACACCGGCGGAGTTCGGGGAGTCCCACACCTCGAGCTTGTACTCGAGGTTGAGCGGGACGTCGCCGAAGGCACGGCCTTCGAGGCGGACGTAGGCCCACTTGCGGTCGTCGAGCCACGCGACGTAGTCGGACGGGCCGATGTGGACGTTCTTCTCGCCGAGCTCACGGTCGGGGATCTGCGAGGTGACGGCCTGCGTCTTGGAGATCTTCTTCGACTCGAGGCGGTCGCGCTCGAGCATGTTCTTGAAGTCCATGTTGCCGCCGACGTTGAGCTGCATGGTGCGCTCGAGACGGACACCGCGGTCCTCGAACAGCTTCGCCATCACGCGGTGCGTGATGGTGGCGCCGACCTGGGACTTGATGTCGTCGCCGACGATCGGGACACCGGCCTCGGTGAACTTGTCGGCCCACTCCTTGGTGCCGGCGATGAAGACCGGGAGGGCGTTGACGAAGGCGACCTTGGCATCGATGGCGCACTGGGCGTAGAACTTCGCCGCGTCCTCGGAACCGACCGGCAGGTAGCAGATCAGGACGTCGACCTCGCGGTCCTTGAGGACCTGGACCACGTCGACCGGAGTCTCGGCGGACTCCTCGATCGTCATGCGGTAGTACTTGCCCAGGCCGTCCAGGGTGTGGCCGCGCTGAACGGTCACACCGGCGTTCGGGACGTCGCAGATCTTGATGGTGTTGTTCTCGCTGGCGCCGATGGCGTCCGAAAGGTCGAGGCCGACCTTCTTCGCGTCGACGTCGAACGCGGCGACGAACTCGATGTCACTCACGTGGTAGTCGCCGAACTGGACGTGCATCAGACCGGGGACCTTGGCCGCCGGGTCGGCGTCCTTGTAGTACTCGACGCCCTGCACCAGCGAGGCGGCGCAGTTGCCTACGCCGACGATGGCTACGCGAACCGAACCCATTCCGGTTGCTCCCTGTTTGTTCTCGGACGAGGCCTGCGAGATGCAGGCCTCATTTTTCAGTTTCGTCGGACGGACCGGGTCTTCTCCGATCCCGTCCCGCCCGCTCACTCTCGATGAGCTCGTTCAGCCAGCGCACTTCGCGCTCGACGGACTCCATGCCGTGCCGTTGCAGCTCGAGCGTGTAGTCGTCGAGGCGCTCCCGCGTTCGGACGAGGGAGGCGCGCATCTTCTCCAGACGCTCCTCCAGCCGGCTGCGGCGGCCCTCCAGAACCCGCATCCGCACGTCTCGTTCGGTCTGGCCGAAGAAGGCGAAGCGGGCGGCGAAGGACTCGTCCTCCCAGGTGTCGGGGCCCGTGTGGGAGAGGAGCTCCTCGAAGTGCTCCTTACCCGCGGCCGTCAACCGGTAGACGATCTTGGCGCGGCGCCCTGCGAGTGAAGCGGCGAGAGCGTCCTCCGGAGCGTTGCCCGGTTCTTCGATCAACCAGCCGTTGGCGACGAGCGTCTTGAGGCAGGGGTAGAGCGTCCCGTAGCTGAAGGCCCGGAACACCCCCAGTGAGGTGTTGAGCCGCTTGCGCAGCTCGTAGCCGTGCATGGGGGACTCGCGCAGCAGGCCGAGGACGGCGAACTCGAGGATGCCTGAGCGTCTGCTCATCCGCCTGCCTCTCCTCCGCCCCTGAGTCTTTATACCGAGCTGATGTATCGACTCGATACATCCAGACGATAGAACGGGGCGCCCTGATCGACAAGGGGTGATCTGGTGACCGGTGTCACATCACCAATTCGCACCAGGAGAGATGCCTGATTTGGGGTGAACTTCGGCACTGGTCGGGTTTTGAGCGTGCGTAGTCTGTGCGCCATGACACCGGGGGAACCGGAATTCATCTGCCGCTTCCAGGCCACTCGCCTGCCCGAGGAGTAGTCGTTCGATGAGCGAGCACCGCCGCAAACCGCCGCAGCCCCAGGGTGGCGGGCGGGCCTCAGCCCGCCGCGCCGCTCCGCAGCGCCCCGGCAGGGGCGCCCCCGCCGGACGTGACGTCCCCACCGCGTCGCACAGCGGCCCGTACGAGCAGCCCGTGCCGGCCAGCCGTGCCGAGGCCCGCCGGGCTGCCCAGAGAGGGGCCGGGGGGCGTGGCCGGGGCTCCGCGAACACCGCTCGCGGCACGGGCCGCCCGGACAAGCGGCTGATCAACTACCCGCGGTCCGACCGGGACGGCTGGAAGCGCTTCGTGCCCTCCTGGAAGTTCGTCTCGGGCACCGCCCTCGGCTTCTTCGCGGTCGTCATCGCCGGGGCCGGCGTCGGCATCGCCATGGTGGGCACGCCGGACCCGAACAAGGCGGCCAAGGCGCAGAACAACGTCTTCTACTGGGCCGACGGCAGCCAGATGGTGGCGACGGGCGGTTCGATGAACCGGCAGATCGTGCCCATCTCGAGCATCCCCCGGTCGATGAGGGACGCCGTGATCGCCGCGGAGAACGAGTCCTTCGAGACGGACAAGGGCGTCGACCCGATGGGTGTCGGCCGCGCGGTGTGGAACATGGCCACGGGCGGTTCCACCCAGGGCGGCTCGACCATCACCCAGCAGTACGTGAAGAACACCTACCTGGACTCCGACCAGACGCTCAAGCGGAAGGTCACGGAGCTCTTCATCGCGATAAGGCTGGGTGTCTCCGAGCCGAAGGACAAGGTCCTCGCTGGCTACCTCAACACCGCCTACTACGGGCGGGACGCCTACGGAATCCAGGCCGCGGCCCGCGCCTACTTCGGCAAGGACAGCCAGGACCTGAACCCCGCCGAGTGCGCCTTCCTGGCCTCCGTGCTCAAGGGCCCGAACCTCTACAACCCGGACGGCGGCATCGGCGCCGCGGCCACCCCCGAACTCAACGAGGAACGGGCCCGCAAGCGCTGGGCCTGGGTGCTGGACCGCGAGGTCGAGGTCGGCCGGATGGACAAGGCCGAGCGGGCGAAGTACAAGGACTCGGACTTCCCCGCGCGCGTCGAGTCGGAGCAGGCCCGCGGCATGACCGGCCAGATCGGCTACCTGGTCGACACGGCCAAGGCGTACGTGATGAAGACCAAGGGCATCACCGTCGAGCAGATGGCCCTGGGCGGCTACCGGATCAAGACCACCTTCCAGAAGCCGAAGGTGGACGCCCTGGCCAAGGCCGTGGAGGACACCCGCAACGGCTTCATCGACGAGAAGGAGCGGCCCGACACCGACACCTTCGTCCAGTTCGGCGCGGCCTCCGTGGACGTGAAGACCGGGGCGCTCGTGGCCCTGTACGGCGGCCCGGGCTGGGACCAGAAGTACTTCAGCAACAACGCCAACACCAGCGGTGTCCCGGTCGGCTCGACCTGGAAGCCGTACGTGCTCGCGGCAGCCATGCAGCACGGCACCCAGAACTCCAACGGCCGGGGCATCTCGGCCGACAGCAAGTACCAGGCCAACGACCTCACCGTGATCAACAACCGTGAGGGCCAGCCGCTGCGCGACGCCAAGGGCCAGCCGTTCAAGCAGAAGAACGAGAGCCCGACCGCGTACGGATACGTCACCCTCAACGAGGCGATGGAGAAGTCCATCAACGTCCCGTTCGCCCAGCTGATCTTCGACGTCGGCCACACCAAGGTGCGGGAGCTGGCCAAGTCCACGGGCATCCTCGAGGAGTCGATCAACCCCAACACGGACGCCTCCTCCGCCCTCGGCACCTCGACCCCCAGCGCCATCCGGATGGCCGACTCGTACGCCACGTTCGCCGCGTCCGGAACGCACCACGAGCCCTACTCGGTGATCGAGGTCGAGAAGGACGGCGAGAAGCTGTCCGGCTTCGAGCCCCCCAAGGCCCAGCGGGCCATGGACAACGCCGTCGCGGACAACATCACCAAGGTCCTGGAGAACGTCGTCCAGAACGGCACCGGCAAGAAGGCCAAGAAGCTGAACCGGCCCGCCGCGGGCAAGACCGGTACCACGGACGAGAACAAGTCGGCGTGGTTCGTCGGCTACACCCCGGAGCTGTCCACCTCCGTCGCCCTCTTCCGCACCGACCCCAACTCGCAGGACCGGAAGCTGCAGTCCATGAACGGCGTGGGCGGCATCCCGTCCATCCACGGTGGTGACATCCCGGCCGAGATCTGGACCGAGTACATGAGCGAAGCGCTCAAGGGCACTCCGGAATCGGACTTCCCGGAGCCCGAGGAGGTCGGCGTCACCGCCGACTCCGCCGGTGCCCCCTCACCCACGCCGTCCCCGAGCCCGTCCAAGGGCGGGAAGCCGTCCTGCCCGCCGTGGAAGCTGTACTGCGACCCGGACGACTCCACGCGCGGGACGACCAACGGAGGCACGGACACCGGCACCACTTCGGGGATCATCGCCGGCACCCAGGGCGGGAGCAGCGGATCGCCGTCCCCGTCGCCCACCGGCAGACCGAACCGCCCGGGCGGCAGCACCGGAGGGACCACCGGCACCGTGCCGGACTGATCCGCCCCACCGCCCCGTGAACAGAGGAAGGCCGTCGCACGCGTCGTGCGACGGCCTCCCCCCGTGTCCGGCTCCGTACGGCAGGATGACCCCCATGACCCAGGTGCACGAGGACCGCCCCGTACTGCCGACGCAGCAGGACGAGGTCGCCGCAGCCGGCAGTGAGCTCATCGGAGGCCCGCTCGGCCGCTACGCCCGGCTCGGCGGCCACTGGCTGGGGCCGGTCCGCGTCGTGGCCCTCCTCGCCATCGGCATGTTCGCGCTCGGCATGGTGCAGAAGCTGCCCTGCTACGACTGGGCGTGGTTCCGGGGAGCGGGCTCGCAGTACACGCACGCCTGCTACTCCGACATCCCGCACCTGTACGCGGTACGCGGCTTCGCCGACAACCTGACGCCCTACTTCGACCGGCTGCCCGGTGACATGGAGTACCTGGAGTACCCGGTGCTCACCGGGCTCTTCATGGAGATCGCCTCCTGGCTGACCCCCGGCAGCGGCTCCATGGAGCACCGCGAGCAGATGTACTGGATGGTCAACGCCGGCATGCTGATGGCCTGCGCGGCGGTCATCGCCGTGTGTGTCGCGCGCACCCACCGCCGCCGGCCCTGGGACGCCCTGCTCTTCGCCCTCGCGCCCGCCTTCGCGCTGACGGCGACGATCAACTGGGACCTGCTGGCCATCGCCCTGACCGCCGCCGGGATGCTCATGTGGTCCCGCGGGCGGACGGTCCTCTTCGGCGTCCTGATCGGCCTCGCCACCGCCGCCAAGCTCTATCCCGTCCTGCTGCTCGGGCCGCTGTTCGTGCTCTGCTGGCGGGCCGGGAAGTGGCGCGCATTCGGCGCGGCCGTCCTGGGCGCGGCCGGGGCCTGGCTCGTGGTGAACCTGCCCGTCATGCTCTTCGCCTGGGACGGCTGGAAGAAATTCTACACCTTCAGCCAGGAACGCCCCATCGACTTCGGCTCCGTGTGGCTGCTGATCTCGCAGCGCTCGGGCAACCCCCTGGAAGACGCCAACACGTACGCGACCGGGCTCACGCTCCTGCTGTGCGGGGCCGTCGGACTGCTCGCCCTGACCGCCCCGCGGCGGCCCCGGTTCGCGCAGCTGGGCTTCCTGGTCGTCGCCGTCTTCATCCTGTGCAACAAGGTCTACTCGCCCCAGTACGTGCTGTGGCTCATCCCGCTCGCCGCGCTGGCCCGGCCGCGCTGGCGGGACTTCCTGATCTGGCAGGCCGGCGAGGTCGCCTACTTCCTCGGGATCTGGTTCTACCTCGCCTACACGACCAGCGGGGACAAGCACCAGGGCCTGCCCGTGGAGGGCTACCAGCTGGCGATCGCCGCCCACGTGCTGGCCACCCTGTATCTGTGCGCGGTCATCGTCCGGGACGTCCTGCTGCCCGAGCGGGACGTCGTACGCCGCGACGGCTCGGACGATCCTTCGGGCGGCGTCCTGGACGGGGCCGAGGACGTGTTCGTGCTGTCGGACGCGGCGAGGGCGCCGCAGTACGCGGCGCCCTCGGGGGGACAGCGGGTCGACTGGGGCGCGGGCCCCAAGGACTGACGGGCCGGCTCAGGCGTCGAGCACCCGGTCGAACTGCGTGGTGGTGTGGCGCAGGTGCGCCACGAGCTCGTCGCCGACCTTCGGCTCGGTCGCGTCCGAGGGCACGAACAGGATCGACACCTGCATGTGCGGCGGCTCCGCGAACCAGCGCTGCTTGCCCGCCCAGACGAAGGGCGAAAGGTTCCGGTTGACGGTGGCCAGGCCCGCCCGGGCGACGCCCTTGGCGCGCGGCATCACCCCGTGGAGCGCCTTGGGGGCCTCCAGGCCGACTCCGTGCGAGGTACCGCCGGCGACCACGACCAGCCAGCCGTCGGAGGCGGCCTTCTGCTGGCGGTAGCCGAACCGGTCGCCCTTGGCCACGCGCGTGACGTCGAGGACCGCACCGCGGTACTCGGTCGCCTCGTGGTCGCCCAGCCACAGCCGGGTGCCGATGCGGGCCCGGAAACGGGTCTGCGGGAACTGCTGCTGGAGCCGTGCCAGCTCCTCCGCCCGCAGGTGGCTGACGAACATGGTGTGCAGCGGCAGCCGGGCCGCGCGCAGCCGGTCCATCCAGCCGATGACCTCCTCGACGGCGTCCGAGCCGTCCGGACGGTCCAGCGGCAGGTGCAGGGCGAAGCCCTCCAGCCGGACGTCCTCGATGGCCCCGTGCAGCTGGCCCAGATCCTGCTCGGAGATGCCGTGGCGGCGCATCGAGCTCATGCACTCGATGACCACGCGGGCGCCGACCAGACCCCGGACCCCGTCCAGCGAGGACACCGAGCGGATGACCCGGTCCGGCAGCGGCACCGGCTCCTCGCCCCGCCGGAACGGGGTGAGGACGAGCAGGTCGCCGCCGAACCAGTCCTTGATGCTCGCGGCCTCGTACGTCGTGCCGACGGCGAGTACGTCGGCGCCCATCCGGGTCGCCTCCTCGCACAGCCGCTCGTGGCCGAAGCCGTAACCGTTGCCCTTGCAGACCGGGACCATTCCGGGGAACTGGTCCTGGATCTGCTTCTGGTGCGCACGCCAGCGCGCGGTGTCGACGTAGAGCGTGAGCGCCATGGCCCGTCCGGCACCTTTCTCGATAACAGTGGGGGTCAGGGGATCAGCGGCGCGACATGTAGATGTCGAGCGCCTTGTGCAGCACCTTGTTGAGCGGGAAGTCCCACTCGCCGACGTACTCGACGGCCTCGCCGCCCGTGCCGACCTTGAACTGGATCAGCCCGAACAGGTGGTCGTTCTCGTCCAGCGTGTCAGAGATGCCGCGCAGGTCGTAGACGCTGGCGCCGAGCGCGTACGAGTCGCGCAGCATGCGCCACTGCATCGCGTTGGAGGGCCGGACCTCGCGCTTGTGGTTGGCGGAGGCGCCGTACGAGTACCAGACGTGCTGGCCGACGGTGAGCATCGTGGCGGCGGCCAGCGGCTCCCCCTCGTGCGTGGCGATGTACAGGCGCATCCGGTTCGGGTCCTCGGCGTTGAGGGCCGTCCACTGGCGCTGGAAGTAGCTGAGCGGGCGCGGGCGGAACTTGTCGCGCTCGGCCGTGATCTCGTACAGGTGCTGCCAGGTCGGCAGGTCGTCGTAGCCGCCCTGGACCACCTCGACGCCGGCCTTCTCGGCCTTCTTGATGTTGCGGCGCCACAGCTGGTTGAAGCCCTTGAGGACGTCGTCCAGCGAGCGGTTGGCCAGCGGCACCTGGAAGACGTAGCGGGGCTGGACGTCACCGAATCCGGCGCCGCCGTCCTCGGCCTGCTGCCAACCCATGCGGCGCAGCTTGTCGGACACCTCGAAGGCGCGGGGCTCGATGACCGAGGCCTCCACGTCGCGCAGGCGCTTCACGCCCGGGTCCTGGATGCCGGCCTTGATGGCGGTCGCGTTCCAGCGGCGGATGA
Source organism: Streptomyces sp. MB09-01 (assembly GCF_033794505.1). Taxonomy (NCBI): domain Bacteria; kingdom Bacillati; phylum Actinomycetota; class Actinomycetes; order Kitasatosporales; family Streptomycetaceae; genus Streptomyces; species Streptomyces sp. MB09-01. Next base: position 34,198 of record NZ_JARAYQ010000008.1, read on the forward strand.
CGACGGGCGGGCCCATCTTCACGGTGAAGGCGCCCTGCTGCTTGAGGTGGGCCAGCATCGGCTGGAGCCACTCCTCCAGGTTCGGGGCGTACCAGTTGATGACCGGGCCCTCGGGGAGGTAGGCGAGGTACCGCTTCACCTTGGGCAGCTGGCGGTACAGCACGAGGGCGGCACCGACGAGTTCATTGGACTCGTTGAACCATCCGAGGTTCTCGGAGCGCCACTCGTTCTTCACGTCGGCCCACGCCGGGACCTGGCAGTGGCTAGCCGAGGGCAGGCTCTGGAGGTAACCCAGATGCTGCTCTCGGCTGATGGTCCTCAGGGACAGGCTCATGCGGGGCGTCTCCTCCGGCGGCTTCGCTGGCTATGGCGCGAAGCCTACTGCGACAAGGGCGCCACCCATCTGGGGGACGGGCCGGAGGCCCGGGCCGGTGCGGAGCCGGCGCCCTGCCGCGGAGGTGCCCCGGTCGGCCCGGTCAGCCGCCGAAGAGGCCGCCGTGGAACATGCCGATGAAGAAGCCGATGGCAGACGCGCCAAGGCCGATGATCAGGGCGAAGCGCTCGCGTGTCGTCACGGAGACGAACTGTCCGTACGCGCCGGTCAGGATCCCGATCAGGCCGGCCCAGGTGGTGAGCAGGTGCAGACCGTGGAAGAAAGCCGTGACGAACGCCACGGCTCCGAGGATCAGGGTGGCCGCCATCAGGGTGTCCTGCAGCGGGTGGGGCTTGCCGTCGGTCGCGAGGAGCGAGATCTGGGACTGCGGTCGCATTGCCTGTGCCATCGGAAGGCACCTCCTGGCTGAAGCAGAGCGGTGCTGGGAGCCGCCTCCGACAAGGGCCGGGGCATAGCACCGAGCACACCCGATGGATACAGATTGGGGCCCCCTCCCGTCGGATTTCAACCGGAAGGAGTCGAGGAGGTAGTCTGTACAGCTGCGCGGTGTCTGCTTTCGGACACCGTGCGCACGCATCACGACCCTCCTGCCACGGAACGACCGTGGCCGCTGAGTCCAAAGGAGGTGGGTTCCACATGCGTCACTACGAAGTGATGGTCATCCTCGACCCCGATCTCGAGGAGCGCGCTGTCTCCCCGCTGATCGAGAACTTCCTCTCCGTCGTCCGTGAGGGCAACGGAAAGGTCGAGAAGGTCGACACCTGGGGCCGTCGTCGTCTCGCTTACGAGATCAAGAAGAAGCCCGAGGGCATCTACTCGGTCATCGACCTTCAGGCCGAGCCTGCGGTCGTCAAGGAGCTTGACCGACAGATGAACCTGAACGAGTCGGTTCTCCGGACCAAGGTCCTTCGCCCCGAGACCCACTGAACTTCGGTTCAGCGGTAATCGGGACCGAGTAGCACAGCAGCCCAGCAGCAATCCCCGCCGAGAGGTTCATCCATGGCAGGCGAGACCGTCATCACGGTCGTCGGCAATCTCGTCGACGACCCCGAGCTGCGCTTCACCCCCTCGGGTGCGGCGGTCGCGAAGTTCCGTGTCGCGTCCACTCCCCGCATCTTCGACAAGCAGACCAATGAGTGGAAGGACGGCGAAGGCCTGTTCCTGACCTGCTCGGTCTGGCGTCAGGCGGCGGAGAACGTCGCCGAGTCCCTTCAGCGGGGCATGCGCGTCATCGTGCAGGGCCGGCTGAAGCAGCGGTCGTACGAGGACCGTGAGGGTGTCAAGCGCACGGTCTACGAGCTGGACGTCGAGGAAGTCGGCCCCAGCCTGAAGAGCGCCACGGCCAAGGTCGCCAAGACCAGCGGTCGCGGTGGCCAGGGTGGGTACGGCGGCGGTGGCGGCCAGCAGCAGGGTGGCGGCGGTGGCTGGGGCGGAGCCCCCAGCGGCGGCGCCCCGCAGGGCGGCGGAGGTCCCTCCGACGACCCGTGGGCGTCCAGCGCGCCGGCCGGTGGCCAGCAGCAGGGCGGCGGCGGGGGCGGCTGGGGCGGAAGCTCCGGCGGCTCCGGCGGTGGCTACTCGGACGAGCCGCCCTTCTAGGGCAGCTCGCATCCCCACTTCTTGATCACACAGGAGAGACACAATGGCGAAGCCGCCTGTGCGCAAGCCTAAGAAGAAGGTCTGCGCATTCTGCAAGGACAAGACCGCGTACGTGGACTACAAGGACACGAACATGCTGCGGAAGTTCATTTCCGACCGCGGCAAGATCCGTGCCCGCCGCGTTACCGGCAACTGCACGCAGCACCAGCGTGACGTCGCCACGGCCGTCAAGAACAGCCGTGAGATGGCGCTGCTGCCCTACACGTCCACCGCGCGATAAGGAAAGGGTGACCGACTAATGAAGATCATCCTGACCCACGAGGTCTCTGGCCTCGGCACCGCCGGCGATGTCGTCGACGTCAAGGACGGTTACGCTCGCAACTACCTGGTCCCGCGTGGTTTCGCGATCCGCTGGACCAAGGGTGGCGAGAAGGACGTGGCGCAGATCCGCCGCGCCCGCAAGATCCACGAGATCGCGACCATCGAGCAGGCCAACGAGGTCAAGGCCAAGCTCGAGGGCGTGAAGGTGCGTCTGGCCACCCGTGCGGGTGACGCCGGCCGTCTCTTCGGCTCCGTGACCCCGTCCGACATCGCCACGGCGATCGAGGCTTCCGGTGGTCCGAAGGTCGACAAGCGCCGCGTTGAGCTGGGCGCCCCGATCAAGACCCTCGGTTCGTACCAGGTCTCCGTGCGTCTGCACGCCGAGGTCGCCGCGAACGTCGGCATCGAGGTCGTCGCCGCCTAAGGGCTGCACGTGAAGGGCCGCACCCCTCGGGGTGCGGCCCTTCGTCGTTTCCGGATGCTCGTCGGTGCTCCCCGTGCTCCCACGTGTTTCACGTGAAACATCGGGAAGCACCGGTTAGCGGGTGGCTCCCGCGATCAGCCAGCGGCCCGAGCGGGCGCGCACCCGGAGGGTGACCATCCGGACCAGCATCATCAGGGTCATGGCCCACCAGAGCGTCGTGATGCCGCCGCCCACGACCGGGACGAGGAGAGCGGCCGGGACGAACGCGGCAAGGGTCAGGAGCATGGCCCGGGCCAGGTAGCGGCCGTCGCCGGCGCCCATGAGGACCCCGTCCAGCACGAAGACGATGCCCGAGACCGGCTGGGAGAGGGCCACGACCAGCAGGGCGGGCAGCAGGGCCGCCTCGACCGCCGGATCGCTGGTGAACAGCGGAATGAACACCGGGCGGGCCAGGACCACCAGCAGGCCGAGCACGACGCCCGAGGCGATGCCCCACTGCACCATGCGGCGGCAGACGGCCTTGGCGCCTTCCGTGTCCCCCGCGCCCAGGTAGCGGCCGATGATGGCCTGCCCGGCGATCGCTATGGCGTCGAGCGCGAAGGCGAGCAGGCTCCACAGGGCGAGCAGGATCTGGTGGGCGGCGATGTCGGCGTCGCCGAGACGGGCGGCCACGGCGGTCGCGATCATCAGGATGGCGCGCAGGGACAGGGTGCGGACCAGCAGGGGCGCTCCCGCCTGGGCGCAGGCCCGTATGCCGGCAGGGTCCGGGCGCAGGGAGGCGCCGTGCCGCCGGGCTCCGCGGACGACCACGACGAGATAGGCGGCTGCCATCGCGCACTGGGCGATGACCGTGCCCCAGGCGGAGCCGGCGATGCCGAGCCCCGCACCGTAGACGAGGGCGGCGTTCAGGGCCACGTTGAGGGTGAAGCCGCCGATGGCCACGTAGAGCGGGGTGCGGGTGTCCTGAAGGCCGCGGATGACCCCGGTGGCGGCCAGGACCATGAGCATCGGCGGGATGCCGAAGGCGGAGATCCGCAGATAGGTGACGGCGTACGGGGCGACGGTGTCGGAGGCTCCGAAGAGGGAGATCAGCGACGGCGCCGCGGGCAGCAGCACGACGACGACGGCCGCGCCGAGCAGGAGGGCGAGCCAGATGCCGTCCATGCCCTGCCGGATGGCCGCCTGAAGGTCGCCCGCGCCGACCCGGCGGGAGACGGCCGCAGTGGTGGCGTAGGCGAGGAAGACGAAGACGCTCACGGCCGTGGTGAGCAGTGCGGCGGCGATGCCGAGGCCGGCGAGCTGGGGAGTGCCGAGGTGTCCCACGATGGCGCTGTCGGCCATCACGAAGAGCGGCTCGGCGACGAGCGCGCCGAAGGCGGGGACAGCGAGCGCGAAGATCTCTCGGTCGTGCCGTCTCGGCCCAGCCTCGGGTGCTGTGAGGGCCTGTGTCATGCGCTCAATCTAATCTTCCACAGGTAATAGATACAACCCATCTGTGATCCTTACTGAGGCGCCGATGTAAGCCTTCTCCTCGACTCGTTGGAGGCGATCTCGGGGCAGTGCCCAAGATTTTTCTTCCCCACCGTCCTCGGAGGGGAAATTCCCAGGTCAGGTGGGGTAACGGGGTGGCGCGGGTGATTTTGTCCACAGTGTCGTCCCCCGGTCCGTGCACAGCTTCCGGCGAGTTACCCACAGCATTGGCGCCGTCATCCACATCTCATCCACACAGCCTGTGGATAACAAGATTGGCTGACGCCGCTCCCGGCCCTACCGTGGTGCGTTGCCCGACTCGCCGAACAGCCGATTCGGGTGCCCCAAATGTCAGAGCCGTGTCCTAGAAAGAGTGGCACGGCGAGGTCCGCGTTGCGGACGGGAGGAGGCGGCCCGGTGAGCATGCCCGAGCCCATGGACGACCCCTGGGCCGACAGCGGTCCAGGTGACCGTCTGCCCGCCCGTTCGCGCCGGAACAGCGAAGGCCGCGGCCGCGGGGACGAACAGCGCGACCGGGGCCGCGAGGGCGGCTCCTGGGACGGCGGCGGTGGCGGCTTCGAGCGCGTGCCTCCGCAGGACCTGGACGCCGAGCAGTCGGTGCTCGGCGGCATGCTGCTCTCGAAGGACGCCATCGCCGACGTGGTCGAGGTCATCAAGGGCCACGACTTCTACCGGCCCTCGCACGAGACGATCTTCCAGGCCATCCTCGACCTGTACGCCAAGGGCGAGCCGGCCGACCCGATCACCGTCGGCGCGGAGCTGACCCGGCGCGGCGAGATCAGCAAGGTCGGCGGGGCCTCGTACCTGCACACCCTGGTCCAGTCCGTGCCGACGGCGGCGAACGCCGAGTACTACGCGGAGATCGTCCACGAGAGGGCCGTCCTGCGCCGCCTGGTCGCGGCCGGCACGAAGATCACACAGATGGGCTATGCGGCCGACGGCGACGTCGACGAGATCGTCAACAGCGCCCAGGCCGAGATCTACGCCGTCACCGAGCAGCGGACCTCGGAGGACTACCTGCCGCTCGGCGACATCATGGAGGGCGCCCTCGACGAGATCGAGGCCATCGGTTCGCGCAGCGGCCAGATGTCGGGCGTCCCCACCGGTTTCACGGACCTGGACTCGCTCACCAACGGCCTGCACCCGGGACAGATGATCGTCATCGCGGCCCGTCCCGCGATGGGCAAGTCCACGCTCGCCCTGGACTTCGCCCGGGCCTGCTCCATCAAGAGCAACCTGCCGAGCGTGATCTTCTCCCTCGAAATGGGGCGCAACGAGATCGCCATGCGCCTGCTCTCGGCGGAGGCCCGGGTGGCGCTGCACCACATGCGCTCGGGCACGATGACGGACGACGACTGGACCCGGCTGGCCCGCCGGATGCCGGACGTCTCCGCCGCCCCGCTCTACATCGACGACTCCCCCAACCTGTCGATGATGGAGATCCGGGCCAAGTGTCGCCGGCTCAAGCAGCGCAACGATCTCTCACTCGTGGTCATCGACTACCTCCAGCTGATGCAGTCGGGCGGCTCGCGCCGTCCCGAGAGCCGTCAGCAGGAGGTCTCGGACATGTCCCGAAACCTCAAGCTGCTGGCGAAGGAGCTCGAGGTCCCCGTGATCGCGCTCTCCCAGCTGAACCGTGGTCCGGAACAGCGCACCGACAAGAAGCCGATGGTCTCCGACCTGCGTGAATCGGGCTCGATCGAGCAGGACGCGGACATGGTGATCCTGCTGCACCGCGAGGACGCGTACGAGAAGGAGTCCCCCCGCGCGGGTGAGGCGGACCTGATCGTGGCCAAGCACCGCAACGGCCCCACGGCCACGATCACCGTGGCCTTCCAGGGCCACTATTCACGCTTCGTGGACATGGCCAACACGTAGCATCCGGGCATGGACGATCTTTCTGAGGACCTGGAACTTCTCCCTGCCACCCGGCGTGCCCTCAGGCACCGGATCGCCGTCGCGCAGAGCGCGGGACGCGCTCCGTCCGTCGTGGCGGCCGTCGTGCGCGGCGGGGAGGTGGTCTGGGAGGGCTCTCGGACCTCGGTCGAAGGGCACGGCCCGGACGGGAACGTCCAGTACCGGATCGGCTCGATCACCAAGACCTTCACGGCTGTTCTGGTGATGCGCCTGCGGGACGAGGGACTGCTCGCGCTCTCGGATCCGCTGGAGAAGCACCTGCCGGGGACGGGCGCCGGTGACGTGACCATCGCTCAGTTGCTGTCCCACACCGGTGGACTGGCGGCGGAGACCCCTGGCGAATGGTGGGAGCGCACCCCCGGCGCACTGCGGCCCGAGCTCGCCGATGTCCTGGGTGACGAGCCGTTCGCCCACACTCCGGGAAGCCGCCACCACTACTCCAACCCGGGCTACACGCTGCTGGGTTCGCTGGTGGAGGCGCTGCGCGGGCAGCCCTGGGAAGAGGTCCTGCGGGCCGAGGTGCTGGAGCCCCTGGGGCTGGACCGCACGAGCGGGCAGCCGCAGGCCCCGCACGCGGGCGGCTGGGCGGTGCACCCGTGGGCGGACCTGATGATGCCCGAGCCGCTGGAGGACCTGGGGCTGATGGCCCCGGCGGGGCAGCTGTGGTCCACGACCAGCGACCTGGCCCGGTTCGCCGACTTCCTGCTGCGCGGTGACGAGCGGGTCCTGAGCGCGGATTCCGTACGGGAGATGCGCACGCCGGCGGCGCCTCCGGAGCCCGGTTTCGCGGACCTCGGCTACGGGCTGGGCGTGCAGCTGACGGCCGACGGCGAGCGGAGGCTCGCGGGTCACAGCGGATCGCTGCCCGGTTTCGTCGCGGGGCTGTGGCTGAGCGAGGCGGACGACGTGGCGGCGGTGGTGCTGGCGAACTGCACCTCGGGGCTTGCGGCCGCGACGGTGGCCGTGGAACTCGTCGGGATCGTGGCGGACGCCGAGCCCCGGTTCCCGAAGCCGTGGCGGCCCTTCCTGGAGTCGGACCGGGTACCGCTGGAGCTGTGCGGCCCCTGGTACTGGGGGACTTCGGCGCAGGTGGTGCGGCTGACGGCGGACGGGCTGCTGGAGCTGGGCCCGGTGGGCGTGACCGGGCGGACGGCCCGTTTCCGGCCCGGGCCGGACGGCACCTGGACCGGACTGTCCGGCTACTACGCCGGTGAGACGCTGAGGGCGGTGCGCCGCGAGGACGGCTCGGTGAGCCACCTCGATCTGGCGTCCTTCGTGTTCACGCGCGAGCCGTACGACCCCCGGGCTCCGGTGCCCGGCGGGGTGGACCCGCAGGGCTGGCGGGGCATCGGCTGACGGGCCGGATCCGGACAGGCCTCGGGCTGGGGGCCGGGCTCAGGCGACGAGTTCGCGTTCCAGCGGGGTACGGAAGCGCGGGGTGATGCGGGCGTCGCCCACCCATGCGGCGAGGCGCGCGGCCTCGGCGGTGATGGCCTCCTCGGCGGGGCGGCCGGGGCTGCCCAGCAGCCGCCAGACGATCTCGCCGTCGGAACGCTGGGCCCAGCCGCCGACGATCTCGCCGTTCCACCACACGGTGGGGCCGATGTTGCCGGCGTAGTCGAAGAGCGCGGGCCTGAAGGCGGGGTCGAGGTGGAAACCGCGGTCGGCCCAGCCCATTGCGGTGGGGTCGAGGCCGGGCAGCAGCGCGGCCCAGGGCTCCGGGGCCGGGTCGGGAACGGTGTCCCCGGGGCCGACGAGGGCGGTGCTGCCGTCCTCGAGGAGGACCTGGTCCGGGCCCACGGCGGCGAGGGCCTTGCGGACGTCCGTGAGGGTCCAGCCGGTCCACCACTTGAGGTCGGCCTCGGTGGCGGGGCCGTAGGCGTGGAGCCAGCGGCGGGCGATCTCCGCGCGGGCCTCGACGGCGGGTACCGCGGGCCACGGCTCGGTGTGGACCCAGCGGTACTGGCTGGAGGTCCACGACCCGCGCGGCCGGTCGCGGCGGATCCGGCCGTCGGCGGCCAGCAGCCGGATGACACGGGTCGCGACACCCGTCTCCGTCTCGTACTTCTTGCCCCGGCCGATGGTGATCTTCTGGCGCAGTGCGGGCACGGCGGCCGACAACTGGCTTCCGGTGGCCGGCCCGTGGCTGTCCAGGGCGTCGAGCGCGGCGGCCTCCGCGCGAGCCAGCCACTCGGAGTCGAGCCCCTGACCGTCCTCGTCGAGGTGCTTGAGGAGAGTGCGGCGTTCCTTCACGGCGATGGCCCGGGCGGTCGAGGCGTCGACGTAGGGGGCGAGTTCCGTTGAGACCGCGAAGAGCGTGTTGCGCATGCTGAGCAGCCGCACGAGGCTGACGTCCTCGTAGAGAGCCCGCTCGACCACACCGGGACCGCCTTCGGCGAGCCGGGCCCGGGCGGAGAGGAAGATCGTCGCGGCGTCGGTGGCGTGCAGGGCGACCACGGAGTCCGCTGCCTCCGCCACCGTGGCGGCGCGGGCCGAGGGAGCGAGGCGGTGCCGTCGGCCGAGCCGGTGGCGGCGCTCGGCGGTGGTGACGAGGGGGAGGCTGGGGCTCATCCTCCCGATCGTAGGCCGGGCCGCCGACACGGTGGCCCGGCCTGCCGGCCGGGCGCTCAGAGCTGCAGCTTGAACCCGACGTGGGACGCGGTGAATCCGAGCCGCTCGTAGAAGCGGTGGGCGTCGGTGCGGGTCACGTCCGAGGTCAGCTGCACGAGGCTGCAGTTCTCGGCGCGGGACTTCTCCACGGCCCATTCGATGAACCGGGTGCCGAGCCCGCCGCCTCGCTCGTCCGCGTGGACACGGACGCCCTCGATGATGGAGCGGGTGGCTCCCTTGCGGGAGAGTCCGGGGACGACGGTCAGCTGGAGGGTGCCCACGACACGGTCCGCGCGGACGGCGACGACCAAGTGCTGGTTGGGGTCGCCGGTGAGGCGGGCGAGGGCCGCGCGGTACGGGGTGAGGTCCTCCGGGGACTCACGGGTGGCGCCCAGCGGGTCGTCGGCCAGCATGGCGACGATGGCCGGCAGATCGGCTTCGGTCGCCGGCCGGATGGCCAACTCGGGGGTGTCGGTCACGAGGGGTGTTTCCTCTCTCAGCCCGCCGCCACGGTGAGGGGAGCCCAGCGGCGGGTCCAGTCACCGGGCAGGTCGGGGATGTCTCGGGTCATGACGGCGTTGAAGGCCACGGAGTCGAGACCGCGGTCCTTGAGCCAGGCGAGGAGCTCCTCGTGCCGTACGTCGACATCGGTGCGCAGCGCCCGGTCCGTACCCGTGGCGAGTGCGGTGACCAGTGCCTGGGCGGTGCCGGTGTCCTTGGCGATCAGCGGGCCGATGACATGGGTGTCCATGTTGGGCCAGGCTGCCGCGTAGCCCGTGAGGGTGCCGTCTCCGCTGCTGCCCTCGGCGACGAGCAGCTGGTCGGCGAAGGCGGGAAGCCTGGTGATCATGTGGGTGCGGTCGGTGCCGAAGACCTCGGCGTCCAGACGCAGGATGCTCGGGAGGTCCGCGGCGGTGGCCGGCCGGACCCGGGGGGCGCCGTGGGCGCCGGGGGTGCCAGGAGTGCCTTCAGGCCGGAAGATGCCCTTCAGCATCTCGGCTCGGCCCGTGGTCTTGAAACCGAGCTCCTCGTAGAGGGGTCGGCCGTAGGGAGTGGCGTGCAGAGTGAGGGGAACGCCCTTGAGCACGTCGTCGCAGACGTGGGTCATCAGGCGCCGGCCGAGGCCCTGACGGGCGTAGCGGTCGGCCACGAGGACCATGCCGATGGCGGCGAGTTCCGGGCCGGCGCCGGTGTGGCCGTATCTGGTGACGATGCACGCCGCCGCGAGTCCCCGGCCGTCCGGGGCGTCGACGCCGTACCCCTTTCCGGCAGCGAGGAGCAGACCCCACTTGTGGTCCTCGCGGAGCCAGCCGCGATCTTCGGACAGGTCGGCGCAACGGTGGAGATCGTCCACGGTCAGCGCCCGGATCGGCAGATCGGTGATGTGTGGTGGTGTCACCGGCTCAGACTGGATCATGGACCGGGAGCCGTCCAGAGGATTTGGGGCGAGATGTTTCACGTGAAACACGCCCCAGCCGGTGGCGGCCGCTGGGCGATGTTTCTTCCTCAGCTGGCGCTGGCAGGCGCTCCCGGCGAAACACGCTGTTTCACGTGAAACAACCCACTAATCTCGGTGGCTATGACCCGCCTGCACCTCTTCGACCTCGACGGCACGCTGATGTACGGCTCGGCCGCGCCGGTCGAGATCTCCCGCCAACTCGGTCTGAGTGCCGAGATCGCCGAGCTGGAGCGGGCCTTCGGCGCGCGCAAGATCGGGCCGCACGAGTTCTCGGTGGCCGCCCACGCGCTCTGGGCAGAGCTCACGCCCGCGCATGTCCGGGCGGCGTTCGACGGGTCTCCCTGGCTCGCGGGAATCCGGGACGTCTGGCAGGAGATCCGGGAGCGCGGGGACTATTGCGCGGTGATCTCCCTGTCGCCGTCCTTCTTCGTGGAGCTGCTGCTGGACTGGGGCGCGCACGCCGCGCACGGTTCGGTCTTCCCGGAGGTGCCGTTCACCCGGCCGGTGGACGCCGCCGGGATCCTCACGCCCGAGGGCAAGGTCACGGTGGCGGACCGGCTGTGCGAGCAGTTCGGTGTGAGCCGGGGCGACTGCGTCGCGTACGGGGATTCGGTGACCGACTCGGTGCTCTTCGAGGTGGTGCCGGTGTCGGTGGCGGTCAACGCACGGCCCTATCTGGCGGAGCGTGCGACCCATGTCTACGAGGGCCGGGACCTGCGGGACGCATACCAGCTCGTAGGGGTGGCACGCCCGGAAGTTCAGGCATCTTAGGAGGAAAGTGGGTTCGAAACGCGGATTTTCCGCATTTCCCCACCGGCCTCCGAGTCGGCTGGCACGCTGTGAAACCCGGAACCACGGATTCGCAGACCGTGGCGTGTGCAGACCGACCGAGATGCTCGAAGCGAGGCACCGCATGGACGCTCCGCCCACCAGATCGGCCAGACGCGATGCGGCCCGGATACCGGCCGAAGGCGGTGGTGGTACGGCAGAGCCCTCACCGGATGCCGTCCTCATCCGCCGGACCCTCGCGGAGGTCGCCCCCATAGCCGACAAGGTGACCTCCTATTTCTACGCTCTGGTGTTCACCGGCCACCCCGAAGTGCGGGGGATGTTCCCCGCAGCCATGGACGCGCAGCGAGACCGGCTGCTGAAGGCGCTGCTGACCGCAGCCGAGCACATCGACAATCCCGAGGTACTCGTCCCCTACCTGCGCCGACTGGGCACCGGGCACCGCAAGTACGGCACCATGGCCGGCCACTATCCGGCGGTCGGCGAGGCCCTCGTCGGCGCCCTGGCCCGGTACGCGGTGGAGAGCTGGGGGCCGGAGACCGAGGCCGCATGGGTGCGCGCGTACACCGCGATCTCCCAGATCATGATCGACGCGGCGGCCGAGGACGAGGTGAAGGCCCCGCCGTGGTGGCACGCGGAGGTGGTCTCACACGATCTGCGCACTCCCGACATCGCGGTTCTGACGGTCCGCCCCGACCAGCCGTACGCCTTCCTGGCCGGCCAGTACGCGAGCCTGGAGACCCCGTGGTGGCCGCGAGTGTGGCGGCACTACTCCTTCGCCTCGGCGCCGCGCGCCGACGGGCTGCTGTCGTTCCACGTCAAAGCGGTCCCCGCGGGCTGGGTCTCCAACGCGCTGGTGCGCCACGCCCGCCCGGGGGACGTGCTGCGCCTCGGACCGCCGGCCGGGTCGATGGTGGTGGACCACACCACGGACAACGGGATGCTGTGCCTGGGCGGCGGCACCGGCATCGCCCCGATCAAGGCGTTGATCGAGGACGTGGCCGAGCACGGCGAGCGGCGGCCGGTGGAGGTGTTCTTCGGGGCGCGCAGCGACAACGACCTGTACGACAAGGACACGCTGCTCGGGCTGCAGCGCTCGCATCCGTGGCTGTCGGTGCGCCCGGTGGTGGGCGACGGGCTGGCCGGTCAACTCCCGCAGGCCGTCGGTGAACACGGTCCGTGGAGTTCGTACGACGCCTTCATCTCGGGACCGCCCGCGATGATCCGGAGCGGGGTGGACGAGCTTCTTCGGATCGGCATCCCCGGCGAGCGGATCCGGCACGACGCGGTGGAGGAACTGGTCGGCATCGCCGGCTGAGACCGGCGGGCAGCCCGCCGGTCCCAGGCCGGGCTCAGCCCAGGTCGGGAGCGTGCATGGCGCGTACGCCCTCGATGTTGCCGTCGAGGTAGTGCCGCAAGGACAGCGGGACGAGATGGACGGCGGCGATCCCCACGCGGCTGAAGGGCACGCGGACGATCTCGTACTCGCCCTCGGGTTCGTCGATTTCGGGGCCGTGCCGCTGGCTCGGGTCCATCGATTCGAGGCGGCAGACGAAGAAGTGCTGCACCTTCACGCCGGTCACCCCCCCGTCGGCGATGTGCTCGACGGTGTCGACGAAGCAGGGCACCACGTCGGTGATCTTCGCGCCGAGTTCTTCGTGGACCTCTCGGTGGAGGGCGTCGACGACAGTGGCGTCCGAGGACTCCACTCCCCCGCCGGGGGTGAGCCAGTACGGATCGACGCCGGGCTTGGTGCGCTTGATGAGGATCAGGTCGTCACCGTCGAGCAGGATCGCGCGGGCGGTGCGTTTGACCACGGGACGTTCGGTCATGGGAGAAGAGTGGCCCACCACTCCGCTTCTGAAACGCGTCACGGGCCGGAAAAGGGGGGCTCACCAGTGCACGGCGGCTTCCACCAGCCGGTCGTGCGCCCGCGCGAGGTGGGCGAGGGCGAGGCTCCCGGTCCGCACGACCAGGAACCAGGTGCGCAGGGGCGGCACTGAGGGCTCCGCCAGGGCCACGATCCGGCCGCTGTCGAGGGCCTCCCGGCACAGGTAGCGGGGCAGGACGGCGAGCCCGGCGCAGGCCCCGACGCATTCCAGTACGGCCCGCAGGTCGGGCGCCACCACGGTGGCGGCCAGGGACCGGGCACCGGGCGCAGTGTCGAAGACGGCGGTCCAGTAGCGGGTGACGAGCGGCAGGGTCTCGTGGACCTCCACGACCGGGATGCCGTCGAGAGCCGCCGGACCCTCCTTGCGCAGCCGCTCCGTATCGACGAGTGCGGCCCAGTAGGGCGCGGCGACCAGGACGTGCTCCTCGTCGCACAGGGCGGTGGCGGTGAAGAGCCCGCCGCGCGGATGGGCGGTGGTGACGACGAGGTCGTGGTGACCGGCGGCGAGCCCGTCGAGGGTCGCTTCGGCGCCGGTCTCCAGGGCGGCGCGCAGGGTGTGGCCCTGGCCGACGAGGGGCGCCAGGGCGGGCAGCACGCGCAGGCACAGGAACTCGGGCGGCCCGGCGACGTGGAGGGTGCGCAGTGCACCGGCGGCCTCCCGCCCGGCCTCGGTGATCCGCAGCAGCGCGTCGAGGTGCGGGGCGGCCTGGTGGGCGAGTTCGTCGCCGACCGCGGTGGGGGTGACACCGCGGGCCCGGCGGTGGAAGAGGGGGCGCCCCAACTGGCGTTCCAGCGTGCGGATCTGCGAGGTCACGGCGGGCTGGGACAGGCCCAGGAGGGCGGCGGCGCGGGTGAACGACCCGGCCCGGTGGACGGCGACGAAGGTGCGCAGCAGGGCCAGGTCCATCGCGGCACCTCTCGGTGGGGGCCTTCAACTATAAATATGCCGATAGGCCCCTGTCGTTACCGTGATTGGACTCTGACGCAGAGTCAATTAGCCTAGTCGCGTGGTTCCTCGTGCACGGAACCCGGGCGGTCCGAGCCACGAGGGGGGAGGCTCGGACCGTCGACCCAGGGCCTGCTCAGCCGGCGCCGCCCGCGAGGTCGAGGGCGCGCAGGACGTCCGCGACCAGGTCCTCGGTGTCCTCGGCCCCGGCGGAGAAGCGGATGAAGCCCTCCGGCACGGCGTCGCCGCCCCACCGTCCGCGCCGCTCGGCGGTGGACCGCACTCCACCGAAACTCGTGGCGTCCTCGACCAGGTGCAGGGCGGCCATGAAGCGTTCCGCGTGGGCACGGTCGGGCAGGGTGAAGGAGACCACCGAGCCGAAGCCGCGCATCTGGCGGGCGGCCGTCTTGTGTGAAGGGTCCGTGGCCAGGCCGGGGTAGCGCAACCCGGTCACGTGGGGGCGGCCGGTCAGCGCCTCGGCGACGGCCAGCGCGTTGGCCCACTGCCGGTGCGCGCGCAGCTGGATCGTGGCCAGGGAGCGGTGGGCGAGCCAGGCCTCCATCGGGCCCGGGATCGCGCCGACGATCTTGCGCCAGCGCCGGACACCGGCGGCGAGTTCCGGGTCGCGGCAGACCACGTACCCGAGCAGCAGGTCGCCGTGGCCGGTGAGGCCCTTCGTGCCGCTCGCGACGGAGAAGTCCGCCCCGAGCTCCAGGGGCCGCTGCCCGAGGGGGGTGGCGAGGGTGTTGTCGACGGCGACCAGGGTCCCGCCGGCGTGCGCCGCGTCGGCGAGGCGCCGTACGTCGCACACCTCGAGCCCGGGGTTGGACGGGGTCTCGATCCACAGCAGCCCGGCTCCGTCGAGGACCGTGAGCTGGGCGTCGTCGCCGGTCGGGGCCGTACGCACGTGGATCCCGTACGCCTCCAGCTGCTCCCGCAGCAGGGGCAGCGCCTGGTAGCCGTCGTCGGGCAGGACCACGGTGTCGCCGGTGCGCGCCTGGGAGAGGAGGACGGCGGAGACCGCCGCCATGCCGGAGGCGAAGACGGTGGTGTGCACCTCCTCGCCGGGGGCCTCCAGTTCCCCGATCGCCCGCTCCAGCAGGGTCCAGGTCGGGTTGGTGTCCCGGCCGTAGGCGTACGGGCCTTCGACGTCGCCCGGGAGGTGGAAGTGGGCGGCGAAGACCGGTCCGGGCAGGGTGGGCTCGTTCTTCACGGGCTCCGGCAGCCCGGCGCGGACGGCGCGGGTGCCGTCGCCGATCGCCTCGGCGGTTCTTTCGGGGGCGTACTCGTTCACGCGGTGTGCTCCTTCACGGCCTCGCGTACGGCGTCCAGCAGACCGGGGCTGGCCGCCTCGACCAGCTCCAGGCACTCCTCGAACCCGTCGAGGGACCCGTAGTAGGGATCCGGTA
Organism: Streptomyces sp. MB09-01; assembly: GCF_033794505.1. NCBI lineage: Bacteria > Bacillati > Actinomycetota > Actinomycetes > Kitasatosporales > Streptomycetaceae > Streptomyces > Streptomyces sp. MB09-01. The sequence continues at coordinate 49,445 of NZ_JARAYQ010000008.1, forward strand.
CGTCGCTCTCCGCGGCCGCGGCCGGATCGTAGGACCGCAGCAGCCGGACCTTGGCGGCGTCCTGCGGGGTGGGTGCGAGGGCCCGCAGGTCCCGCAGGTGTCCGGCGTAGAGCGCGATGACGAGGTCCAGGCGGTCGAACCAGGAGGAGCGGAACTGCCGGGCCCGATGGTCCTGCTCGTAGCCCGCGGCTTCCAGGACGGAGACGGTGCGCGGGTCGGCGCCGTCACCCTCGTGCCAGCCGCCGGTCCCGGCGCTGTCCACCTCGACCAGGCCGTCGAGGCCGGCCTGCGCCACGTGGGCACGGAAGACGGACTCGGCCATGGGGGAGCGGCATATGTTGCCCGTGCAGACGAAGCAGAGGCGGTAGATGGGCGTCATGGGCGTCCCGTTCAGTCCTTGTCGGGCAGGACCATGTTCACGGCCCAGGAGACAACGGAGATGATCAGGCCGCCGAGGACCGCGGTCCAGAACCCGTCGACGTGGAAGCTGAGCTCGAGCTTCGAGGCCAGCCACGAGGTCAGGAGCAGCATCAGGGCGTTCACGACGAGGGTGAACAGGCCCAGGGTGAGGACGAACAGCGGCAGCGAGAGCAGCTTCACCAACGGCTTGACGATCAGGTTCACCAGGCCGAAGACCAGGGCGACCAGGAGCAGGGTGATCGTCCGGCGGCCCAGACTGCTGCCGTCGTCGAGGGTGATGCCGGCGAGCAGCCAGATGGCGACGGCCAGGGCCGCCGCGTTGGCGAGCGTCTTGACTACGAAATTCATCATGTGTCTGATCGTGGCAGAGATGATCCCGGGGGGACATCCGCAGATCAGCGGATGCGACGGCGCTACCGAGCACAAGGGGCACAACCACGATGAAAGCCTTCCGGCTTGACGAGCTCGAAGCGGAGCGGGCCGCCAACGACGGCGCCTATCTGCAGTTCCTGCGCGAGCGGAACATGTCGGTCGGGCTGTACGCGCTCGACGCCGGGCAGGTCGATCCGCAGCAGCCCCACCGCCAGGACGAGGTGTACTTCGTCGTGAGCGGGCGCGCCTCGATCACCGTCGGGGAGGAGACGACCACCGTGGCGCGCGGCAGCGTGGTCTACGTCCCGGCGGGCGTCCCGCACAAGTTCCACCACATCACCGAGGACTTGAAGGTGATGGTGGTCTTCTCCCCGCCGGAGAGCTGAGCGCACCGGGCGGCTGAGGGTCGGGGTCCCGATTCCCCTAAGGGGCGGGTCAGGGGAGTCCGGGGGCTCGCGGGCCCCGATACGGGGGCGTGGACTCCTAGCATCGAGAGCAGGAAGTCAAGGACGAGGAAGAGGTCGAGGACATGGACGGCATCCGAGAGACATTCGCAGGCATGCCCTGGTGGCTTAAGTGGGTCGCCGTTCCGCTGCTGGCGCTGTTCGTGTTCGGCGGTGTGATCACCAGCATCCTGACCGTGCTGATCGGCCTCGTCTTCAAGGTGCTCCTCTTCGTCGGCCTGGTCGCCGGCCTGGTGTTCGTCGTGAAGAAGGTCGGCGGAGGCCGCACGAAGTCCTCCTCCGGCGACTGGTAGGACACGACGGGGACGAGCCCGGCGGGTCCGGGATTGAGCCAGGTGAGGGAACGTGAGGCACTAAACCGCTCACACCACCGGAATCGGCGGATAGAGTGGCAATCTGCGCCGGTCCCTGGGCATCGAAAGCCGGTACTGCCGCTCTGACCTGCGGTGATGCTAACGAGCCGCCGAGTACGACCCCCAGGAGTCACGGCATGCGCGGGGGCGGCCCCCGCAGGGCGGGCCTCCCCGAAGGCCCGCCGCCACGCCTGGGGGTGAGCTTTGTCTCCGCTTCACAACGCCGGTGTGCCGACGCTGATCGGCTCGGTCCAGAGGGCGCTGAGACTGCTCGAAGCAGTGGGGTCCCATGGTCAGGGAGCCCCGGCGAAACAGCTCGCGCGCGAGGCCGGGCTCCCGCTCCCCACCGCGTACCACCTGCTGCGCACCCTCACCCACGAGGGCTATCTGCGCAGGGAGGGCGGAGTGTTCGTACTCGGCGACGCCGCGGGTCGGCTGGCCGTCGGGGGACTCCAGCAGAAACGTCGCAGCATGATCCTCGACTCCCTCGCGCACTTTCGCGACGTGGTCGGGGCCCCCGTCTACTTCGCGGTATACCGCGAGGGTGAGATCGAGGTCGTGGGCGTCTCGGACACCCAGGCCAGCCCCGCCTGCGAGGAGTGGGCGGACTTCCGTGCGACCGGCCATGCGCACGCCATCGGGCAGTGCCTGCTCGGACAACTCGACGAGGAAACGCGCAAGGACCATTACGACCGATATCCGGTCGAGCCGATCACCGCTTATACCGTGCGGGATCTCCGGTCGCTCGAGCACCGGATCGGGGCCCTCGGGCGAATGCAGCCGGTAACCGAACGTCAGGAATATGCCCTCGGCACGGTCTGTGCGGCCATCCCCATCACAGCGGGCGATACCGCCGCAACTATGGCGATTTCTCTCCCCTTGCACCAGGAAGATCGATTGCGCTGTGTAGTCGATCGACTACGGAGTGAAGTAGGCGCGCTGTTGAGCACCCTCTCGTTCTCTATCAGTATCTGAAAACTCACTCCTTGTGATCTGCTAGCGCTTCCACCACCCTTGTCAAGAGGAGCCTGGGGGATCATTCCTGGCCACTTCCACTACAGCGGGGTAGGCAATGCGCGAGTCGGTACAGGCAGAGGTCATGATGAGTTTCCTCGTTTCCGAGGAGCTCTCGTTCAGGATTCCGGTGGAACTCCGGTACGACGCCCGTGATCCCTACGCAGTCCGCCTGACCTTCCACCTTCCCGGAGATGCGCCCGTGACCTGGGCGTTCGGCCGGGAGCTCCTCCTCGACGGCATCAACAAGCCGTGCGGTGACGGCGACGTGCACATCGCCCCCACCGATCCGGAGGAACTGTCCGACGTCCACATCCGGCTGCAGGTCGGCGGCGACCGGGCCCTGTTCCGCGCCAGCGCGGCGCCGCTCGTCGCGTTCCTCGACCGCACCGACCGGATCGTTCCGCTCGGACAGGAGCGGAACCTGGGCGACTTCGAGGAGAACCTCGACGAGGCGCTCGGCAAGATCCTGGCCGAGTCGAAGCAGAACGAGCAGAACGCCGGCTGACGCGCGGGCTCACGCTCACACGCGCCCGCCCCTCGGGAAGACGGGAACGCCCCTCGGGAAGACGGGAACGCCCCTCGGGAACGCCCCTCGGGAACGCCCCTCGGGAACGCCCTTCGGGAAGACCCTTCAGCGCTTGCGCCGCCGGCCCCGGCCGCCGCGGACCGGCCCCGCGGCCGGCGCGACGTCCGGGGATCCCGGCCGGTCCGCGGAGACCACCAGCGAGGCCAGCGCCGTCGTGACGGGAACCGAGGCCACCAGTCCGATCGAGCCCACGAGGGTCCGTACGATTTCCACCGCGACCAGCTCGCTGTTCGCCACCGATCCCATGCTGCTGTTCGCGATCGAGAACAGCAGGAGCAGGGGCAGTGCGGCACCCGCGTAGGCCAGCACCAGCGTGTTGACCACCGACGCGATGTGGTCGCGGCCGATCCTGATCGCCGCCCGGTACAGGCCTCGCGGCCCCATCGAGGGGTCCGCCGCGTGCAGTTCCCAGACAGCCGAGGTCTGGGTGACCGTCACGTCGTCGAGCACGCCCAGCGATCCGATGATCACGCTTGCGAGCAGCAAGCCGCTCATGTCGATGTCCGGGTACAGGCCGTGGATCAGCCCGGTGTTGTCGTCCGTGTTGCCGCTGAGGGACGCCCAGTCGATGAACACCGAGCCCAGCAGGCCGATCAGCAGCAGCGAGACGAGGGTGCCGAGGACGGCGACCGAGGTACGGGCGGTCAGTCCGTGGCACATGTAGAGGGCGATCAGCATGATGGCGCTCGCCCCGACCACCGCGACCACCAGCGGGTTCGAACCCTGCAGGATGGCCGGGAGGATGAACAGCGTCAGCACGCCGAAGCTGACGATCAGCGCGATCAGGGCGAACAGCCCGCGCATCCGCCCGACGAGGACGACCGCGACCGCGAAGATGCCGGCCAGCACCGCCAGCGGCATCTTGCGGTTCACGTCGATCACCGAGTACTGGAGGTCGCGGGGGGCGTCGGGCGCGTACGCCACGACCACCTCCTGGCCGTCCGTCAACTGCCGTGGCGCTCCCGGCTGGACGATCTCGACGAAGGTGCGGCCCTTGTCCGGGCCGGTGCCGACCTCGACGGTGGCCTTCTTGCACTCGCCGGTCTGCGCGGCCTGGGCCTCACGGCCCTGGGGGGTCGAGGGGTCCGCGGTCGGCGGGACCTGTGCGGCGTTCACCGATTTGCAGTCGACGTGTTCGAGGGAGACGACCTTGCCCTGCTGGGTCTGGCGGTCGAAGCCCACCCCCGTGCGCTCGTGGGCGGGGGCGCCGCCCGGCCAGAGCACCACCATGCCGATGAAGACGGCGGTGGCGAAGGGGATCAGTACGGCCGCGATGACCTTGCGCAGGTGCTTCGAAACGGGGGCCGCCGGTCCGTGTCCGTGGCTGTGCCCGTGGCCGTGGGAATGACCGGCGGAGGTATCGGACGAGTGCCCGGCGGAGTGCCCCGGGCCGTCGTGCGCGTGGCCGGTGTGGCCGTGGGGCTCTGTGGGCTCGGTGGGGGGCTGCGGCGAGGACGTCACCAGCAGATCATCGCAAGAGATGAGGGGGCCCACTGTTCAGCACGCCATGGATGACGCTAGCGTGGGGGCTACTTTGCACAACGCGGGAGCTCGGAGCACCGGGCTGAGAGGACGCTGATCACCGTACGCGCATCACAGATGCGTACGGGAAGAGGCTGCGTCGACCGCCGAACCTGTTACCGGGTAATGCCGGCGTAGGGAGATCAGGTCTCATGACCATTCAGGACGCACGCACGCCTGCCGTCAGCCAGGACGCCGACGGCCAGACCGAGCGCCAGCCCGGCTGGCACAAGGGATACCTGGCGGGCTCCCGCCCGGACCTCCGGGTGCCGGTCCGCCAGGTCCACCTCACCAACGGCAAGGACGTGACGCTCTACGACACGTCCGGTCCGTACACCGACCCGCAGATCGAGACCGACGTCCGCCGGGGCCTCGCCCCGCTGCGCGAGAACTGGATCATCGGCCGCGGCGACACCGAGGAGTACGCGGGCCGTCCCGTGCGCCCCGAGGACGACGGCATCAAGCACACCTCGCCGCGCGGTGGCCTCAAGAACCTCGACGCGGTCTTCCCGGGCCGCCCGCGCCAGCCCCGCCGCGGCCGGGGCGGCGCCGCCGTCACGCAGCTCGCGTACGCCCGCCGGGGTGAGATCACCCCGGAGATGGAGTACGTCGCGATCCGCGAGAACGTCTCCCCCGAGGTCGTGCGCGAGGAGATCGCCGCAGGCCGGGCCGTGCTTCCGGCGAACGTGAACCACCCCGAGATCGAGCCGATGATCATCGGCAAGCGGTTCCTGGTGAAGGTCAACGCCAACATCGGCAACTCGGCCGTCACCTCCTCCATCGAGGAGGAGGTCGACAAGATGACCTGGGCGACCAAGTGGGGCGCCGACACGGTCATGGACCTCTCGACGGGCCGCAACATCCACACCACCCGCGAGTGGGTCCTGCGCAACTCCCCCGTCCCGATCGGCACCGTGCCGCTCTATCAGGCGCTGGAGAAGGTCGACGGCCGCGCCGAGGACCTGACCTGGGAGATCTACAAGGACACGGTGATCGAGCAGGCCGAGCAGGGCGTCGACTACATGACGGTCCACGCCGGCGTGCTGCTGCCCTACGTGCCGCTGACCGCCCGCCGCAAGACCGGCATCGTCTCGCGCGGTGGCTCGATCATGGCCGCGTGGTGCCTGGCGCACCACAAGGAGAACTTCCTCTACACGAACTTCGAGGAGCTCTGCGAGATCCTGGCGTCCTACGACGTCACGTACTCGCTCGGCGACGGCCTGCGCCCCGGCTCCATCGCGGACGCCAACGACGCCGCGCAGTTCGCGGAGCTGAAGACGCTGGGCGAGCTGAACACGATCGCCAAGCGCCACAACGTCCAGACCATGATCGAGGGCCCGGGCCACGTCCCGATGCACAAGATCAAGGAGAACATCGACCTCCAGCAGGAGATCTGCGAGGAGGCGCCGTTCTACACGCTCGGCCCGCTCACCACGGACGTCGCGCCCGCGTACGACCACATCACCTCGGGCATCGGCGCCGCGATGATCGCCTGGTGGGGCACCGCGATGCTCTGCTACGTCACGCCCAAGGAGCACCTGGGCCTGCCCAACCGCGACGACGTGAAGACCGGCGTCATCACGTACAAGATCGCGGCGCACGCCGCCGACCTGGCCAAGGGGCACCCCGGCGCCCAGGAGTGGGACGACGCCCTGTCGGACGCGCGGTTCGAGTTCCGCTGGGAGGACCAGTTCAACCTGGCCCTCGACCCGGACACGGCCCGCGAGTTCCACGACGAGACCCTTCCCGCCGAGCCGGCCAAGACCGCGCACTTCTGCTCCATGTGCGGTCCGAAGTTCTGCTCGATGAAGATCTCGCAGGACATCCGCCGCGAGCACGGCGGCGACCTGAAGGCCGACGAGATCCGGGCGGGCATGGCGGAGAAGTCCGCCGAGTTCGCGGCCTCGGGCAACCGCGTCTACCTGCCGCTGGCCGACTGACCACTCACGCTCCGTGTGAGCGGCGGAGGATCCCGTCCGGGCCTTCGCCGCTCATCGAGCGCTCTCCGCCGCCGTCGATGCGGACCGTCGACCGCGGTGGCCCGCCCCGGACGGTGGTTCCGTTTCGAGGTCCCAGGTCCCAGGTCCCCGTATCCGTCTTGACCGAGCCGGGTCCGGACCCGGAGCCGGCCTCGGTCTCACCCGCCCTCCGGCGTCAGGCGACGACGAGGTACGGGTCCACCTTGCGGCGGGCGAAGTCGAGGTTGGCGGTGACCCGGTCGTGCTGGTCGGCGGGAAGCCTGCCTTCCGCCAGCAGGCGTTCGCAGCATTCCAGCGACTCCTGGTACTCGCCGACCCAGTAGGCGGCAACGGCGAGTTCGTCGAGTGCGCGCCAGTCGTGCCAGTCGAACTCGACGAAGAGGATGTCGTCCGGGCGGGGGACGCGGACCGCCTGCCGGGCGAACAGGTACGCCAGCGGCCAGCGGCTTTCGTTGCGGCAGAGGCGGGCGAGACTGCCGAGCGCCTCCGCGCGTGAGGGGCGGCTCTCGTGTGCCCGGAGGAAGCGGTCCACGACCTCGGCCGGCGGCTTCTTGAGGCTCGCCGCGAGCCGTGCCGCGTAGAGCCGGGCGCAGAAGACCTCCTCGGCGAAGCCGCCCATGCCCGCACGCAGGTCGTAGGCGGCGAGGGACTTCTCCGGTTCTCCGGCGTCGCGCCAGCTCTGGGCCAGGTAAAAGGCGTAGCGGGCATTGTCGGGCTCCTTGATCAGCCCTTGCCGGAGAATCTCCGCGTCGCGCAGGTATTTCTCCCGCTCGCTTCCTTCGCCTTGGCGCGCCCCACCGCCCACGATGAGAATGTGGGCGCCTTCGAGTACTCCGTTGCTGTGCTCGACCTCGCAATCCAGGTACTCGTGGAGCACTCCGACGTATTTCCACGGCAGTCGGGTGGATACCAGAGCGGGCCGCCAGTGAATGACGGGCCGGTGGTGTACTGCGAGGCGGTACGAGTCGAGAGTCAGCTCGGGCATGCTGAAGCCGGGCTGGACCTCCATGACGTCGTCGGCGTCGATGAACAGCAGGTAGTCCGCGCTGGAACGGGCGAGGTCGATCGCCTCGCTGCGGCTGCCGTCGAACCCCTTCCAGGGCCGCTCGTGCAGAACGCCGGGCAGATCGCTGAAGAATTCCCTGATGATGTCCTGGGTGCCGTCCGTCGAGCCCGTGTCCACGATCACCCACGTATCGATCAATGGGCGAACGGATTCGAGACAGCGTCGGATCACCGGAGCCTCGTTCTTGACGATCATGTTCAGGCAGACCGTTGTCTTCAAGGGGTCCATCCGCTGTGTGGTGATGAAAATGACCTTGAGTCGACGGTAGGCATCCGTTTAATGCCGTGCAAGGAAGCTCGGACCGCCATTGGGGGGTGCTTCATTGGTCCGATAAGTTGACGTATCCGCGAGGCGTGCCGTCGCTCGTGACCGCGATCCCCACGATGACCGGGATGGACCGACAGGTTCCATCGCATCGTTCGATCCGGTTTCGAGAAGGAGCGGCGTACATGAGCCCCGAGAACAGGACCAGGTCAACCCTGGGCCCGCTGCCCAGGCGGAGCAGCTGGGTGAAGGGTGGCACCCTCGCATCACTCGCCCTGGTATTGGCAGGAATCTCCAGCCCCGTGCTCGCCATGGGCCAGAACCTCCAGGCGGCCGAGGGTACCCGCGTGGCGAGCCTCACGGTCGCCGGGGACAGGTGCGAGCAGTACGACAACGATCACGGCGACGAGGACTACGATCCGAGAGCCGCAGGCCCCCGCGGCGGCGGCGACGAGTGCCCGAAGCCGGGTCCGACCGGTCCGACGGGCCCGCGGGGTCCGCAGGGCGAGCCCGGAGCCGACGGCGCCACGGGTGCGACCGGAGCGACCGGTGCCACCGGAGCTACGGGCGCTACGGGTGACACCGGCCCGGCTCAATGCCGGTCCATCGCCGCCGTCCGGGACCAGAGCAGTCGCGAGTACAAGGCGGTGATCCCGGGAGACGGGAACACCTACGCCGGCATTCGCGATCTCACGGGCCCCGCCGCGGGCGTGTGGAGCTGGTACGACCTCACCCTGAACGCCGAAGGCGATTACCCGGAGGACGCCTGCGGTGTCTCCATCGCGCAGCAGGCCAACGAAGTCTCGATCGAGGTGGTGACCGAGGGCGGGGTCATCTTCGAGACCCCGTGCACCGTGGTCCCGGGCGAAGGAACGGCCCCGTCCGCACTCACATGCACCGGGGCGTGGACTCCGGTGTTCCGGCAGCCTGACGAGGGCGACCCGGATCTGCGTGGGGCGAGCAAGGTGATGTCCCCCGACGCGGTCAACCAGCATCCGAAGGCGATGAAGTAGCAGGCACGCCGTACCGAGGCGTCCCGGGCCGGCCGGGGAGCAACTCCGGCCGGTGTTCGGGGCCGCCGAAGTCCGGGCCGGTGAAGTCCGGAGGTGTGTAGCCGGGCCGGGTCCCTCGGAGGGGATCCGGGACTGGTGGAGACGGGCCGGGAGCATCCCAGGTGGGGGATGCTCCCGGCCTTTGGCGTGCGGGGGGCGGATATCCCGCCCCCGCACTCGGGTCGGCCGGCCTGCCCCGAGGCCCTGTCGCAAATCGTTCGATCCGGTTTCCGCCGGCGCGACCGGCGCCACGGGCGCAACGGGTACGGCGGGTGCCGAGGGGGCTCCTGGTCCGACCGGTGCCACGGGTGCGACGGGTACGGCGGGGCCCCAATCCCCCTCCACTGCGCGGCAAGTCCGCACACACGCTCCAGGACGGGAGCGTGAACTTCACCCGCAAGGAGACGAAGGAGCGGGCGCGGTAGTCCTGTCCGGCCCGGGACCCCGGCCGGAGACCTACTCCGGCCCGCGCTCCGGGCCGCCGAAGTCCGGGCTGGTGAAGTCCGGGGGTGTGTAGCCGGGCCGGGGTTCCTCCGAGGGGGATCCCGGACTGGTGAAGTCGGGCCGGGAGTATCCCAGGTTGGGGATGCGCCCGGCCGCCGGCGTTCTGGGGGTCGGGAAGCCCGGCCCCGCACTCGGGTCGGCCAGCGCGTCCCGCAGGAACGGCATGATGCCCCGCTCCAGCAGCGCGTGCCGCCAGGCTTCGCGCGCCCGCGCCACCTCGTCGGGTACGGCCTCGGTCTCCTCCGCCACCACTTCGGTCGCGCTGTTGCGGACGGCCGTCACCAGCAGCCCGATCACTGCGAAGAGCAGCGCGGCCACGGTGAGCGCGCCGAACAGCCAGCCCGCCGTCAGCATGGTCTTTGCGAAGGCGGGTTCGGGCTCGATCAGCTTGAGGCTGTAGCCCACGAGCAGGAAGATCAGCATGGCGGTGCCCGCCAGGACGGGCGCGAGGACCGCGACCACGGCGCTGACTCCCGCGCCGCCGGCCATGCCCTGCCCGCCGTCCTCGTCCCCCGTGGTGCCGGGTGAGGACAGCACCTCGTCGCGTCGTTCCTCACGGACCTTCACGTAGTGGCCGTACTCGGCGGCGGCCGCGGCCGCCAGCAGCGCGCTGGCCCCCTGGGCCATGGTGCGCAGCTGTTCGGCGTTCAGCCGTTCGCCGAGGGTGGCGAGCTCGGGCCGTTCGTTCGCGGTGCGCAGCGCCTCGTCGAGGAGACGATCGAACTCCGGTCGGTCTTCGGTCAGCAGGTGCGGAGCGCTGGTCATGTGCATCCCCCGATGCTCCGTAGAAGCCGGTATCCCCGCGTAGAACGGGGCGCCGGCACAAACGGAGGAGAGCCTGCTACGGATAGAGCGATGGTAGAGCGCCCACGCCACAGGTTGACAGGGGCTTTGCGGAAATACCCCCGTGGTGACAAACCTCAGTCGTTCAAGGGCAGCTGTACGACGAGCAGCTTGCCCGCCATCGTCACCCCGCCGTCCATCGCGATGGCGAGCCCCTCCGCGTACACGTGCGGGCCGTCCACGGCCTCCGGGCCGCGCGTCTCGTCCCCGTCCTCGGTGCCCACCTCGCCGAGCAGGTACGGGATGGGGCTGTGTCCGTGCACGACGCGGCTGCCGCCGTAGGTGCCGAGCAGTTCGCGCACGGCCTGCGGGCCGGTTCCCTCGTCGCGGAAGGCGAACCGCTTGGTGAACTTGCGGAAGAGGTCCCAAGTGATGTCGGCGTCGCCCCGGTTGAGGAGCTCGTGGATGGTGTCGTTGACGTCCTCGATGGAGTCGCCGTAGTCGAGGTAGGCCGTGGTGTCGGAGTGCAGCAGCAGGTGGCCCTCCTCCAGGACGGCCGCGTCCAGCCGCGACATCCACTGCAGGTGTACGTCCTGCAGGCGCTCCATGTCGGAGCGCTGGCCGCCGTTGAGGAGCCACGCGGCCTGGAAGGTGGCGGTGCCGGCGCCGGAGACGACGGGGGTGTCGCCGAACCGCTTGGCGCCGATGAGCAGCAGCTCGTGGTTGCCCATCAGGGCCTTGCAGTAGCCGCCGGCCGCCGCGGCCTCGGCGGACAGCCGCATGACGAGGTCGATGACGCCGATGCCGTCGGGGCCGCGGTCGGTGAAGTCGCCGAGGAACCAGAGCCGGGCGTTGCCGGCGGACCAGCGGCGTTCCGCGTCGATGAGGCCCTGAGCGTGGAGTTCGGTGACGAGCTCGTCGAGGTAGCCGTGGACGTCGCCGACGACGTAGAGCGGGCCGGGGCCGTCGGCCGCGGCCTCCTGAGGGACGTACTGGACCTGCACGGTGTCGCCGGGGCCGCCGAGGGCACCGCGGCCGATGATCGGCAGGTCGCGTTGGGTCGGGGTGTAGCCCTCGAAGTCGTCGTCCTCGGGGGTGTGGCTCGTCGCGTGCACGGGGTGCGACGCCGGCGGAGCGGCATGCGGCGTGGCGGGCGGTGCGGCGGGCGGTGCGGCCGGCGCCGGCGCGTAGCCGGGCTGCGGGGGCACGGCCGGCGTGCCGTCCTCGTAGTACGCCGGGTACTCGCCGTACACGGGAGCCTCGCCGGCGCCGGGATGCCCGGCGGATACGGCGTACGCGGCGGGTTCGGTGACTGGAACCCGGAAGTCCCGCAGCGTGTCCGTCCGCATCGCGGGTCCCTGACCGGCCCCCTGAGTCATCGACCCCTCCACCACCGTCGCGCTGCCGTACACCTGCGGACCCTCCTGACCTCCGGGGAGGAGGGTCCGTGATGTCGTGCGCCCATCATAGGAATGCGGCTCGCGCTCTGTGACGCACCAGGGGTGGTGAATCCTTTGCGGAGCCGATCGTTCCTACCGCTTTCTACCGATTTCGGTGTTGCTGAAATGCTCGGCCGGGTCGTCGGCAGGCCGACCGGACGGTCTGGCGGTCAGTCCTTGGCCGGGGAACGGGGTGGGCTGACCGTCGTTCGGGCCTGCCTGCGCTGCGAGGACGTACGGATGATGAGCTCGGTCGGGACGACCTGTTCGACGGGGCGTCCGGTGTCCACTCCCTCGATCGCGTCGATGAGCAACTGCACGACGGCGGTGCCGATGCGGCGCGGTTTGAGGGAGAGGGTGGTGATGGGCGGTTCGGTGTTGGCGTAGACGGTGGACTCGCTGCAGCACACGAGCAGCAGGTCCTCGGGGACGCGCAGGCCGTAGCGACGGGCGGCGGCGAGCAGGTCGGTGCCGTTGGGGTCGAAGAGCCCGTAGACGGCGTCGGGCCGGTCGGGTCGGGCGAGGAGCCGGTCGGCGGCGACGGCGCCCGCGCACGGGTCGTGGGCGGGGTAGGACTCGTAGACGGGGTCCTGGCCGACGCGCTCGCACCAGTTGAGGTAGGCGGTGGTGGAGAGCCGGGTGTACGTGTCGGTGGTGGTGCCGGTCAGCAGGCCGATCCGGCGGGCGCCGGCGGCGGCGAGGTGGTCGAGGAGGCCGAGTACGGCGGCCTCGTGGTCGTTGTCGACCCAGGCGGTGACGGGGAGGGAGCCTGCGGGGCGGCCGTCGGAGACCACGGGCAGACCTTGGCGGACCAGTTCGGTGACGACGGGATCGTGGTCGGAGGGGTCGATGACGACGGTGCCGTCGAGGGCGACGTTGGACCACACGTCGTGGCGGGAGGTGGCGGGGAGGATGACGAGGGCGTAGCCGCGGGCGAGCGCGGCGGAGGTGGCGGCCCTGGCCATCTCGGCGAAGTAGGCGAATTCGGTGAAGGTGAAAGGTTCATCCCCGTACGTCGTCACGGTCAGACCGATGAGGCCCGACTTGCCGGTACGGAGGGTGCGGGCGGCGGCCGACGGGCGGTAGCCCAGCCGGTCGGCCACCTCGCGAACGTGGCGGCGGGTGGCGTCCGGCAGCCGTCCCTTGCCATTGAGCGCGTCGGAGACGGTTGTGATGGAGACGCCCGCCGCGGCGGCCACGTCCCTGATGCCTGCCCGGCCCTGTCGGCCGGCGGCCCGCCGGGTGGTCTCGGTCCGGCTCACCTGATGCTTCCCTGCTGCTGTCATGGCGAGCCGATAGTAGGGCTCGGTGGGGTGGGTGGTCCGGATGCATATGCACCCGTTGACAGGCACGTTTCTGCACGGTTCGCCACCCCCAATGACCTTGGAAATGAAGGTGTTTGGTCGCTCAGGGTGAGGGTGGAGCTTGTCGGCGGGTCCGGGCATGCCAAAACGCTGTGGTCTCGGGACGGTCTCAACTCACCTGCACGAGGGACGCGCGCCACGGCGCAGGCCACCGGCGCGCGCATATATGCGCGCGCTCCCCCGCATTCCAGGCGCCCCCATTCTCGGAACGGCGGAATCCTCATAAGGTGAGCAGTATTGAGTCGACGGCGACGTCGGACGGGACGGTCGAGGAGGACCTGCGGTGAGCGAGAAGAGCCCGAAGCTGCGCGCCGAGCTGGACGGCATTCCGACGTACAAGCCCGGGAAGCCGGCTGCCGCGGGAGGGCCCGTCGCGTACAAGCTGTCGTCGAACGAGAACCCGTACCCGCCGCTGCCGGGGGTGCTGGAGACCGCGGTCTCGGCGGCCGGCAGCTTCAACCGGTACCCCGACATGGCCTGCACCGGCCTCGTGAACGAGCTCGCCGAGCGCTTCGGGGTGCCGGTCGAGCACATCGCCACGGGCACCGGCTCGGTGGGTGTGGCCCAGTCCCTGATCCAGGCGGCGGCCGGCCCGGGCGACGAGGTGATCTACGCCTGGCGCTCCTTCGAGGCGTACCCGATCCTCACGCAGATCTCGGGCGCGACCTCGGTGCAGGTCCCGCTGACCGACGGGGACGTGCACGACCTGGAGGCCATGGCGGCGGCGATCACCGACCGGACCCGGCTGATCTTCGTCTGCAACCCGAACAACCCCACCGGCACCGCCGTGCGCCGCGCCGAGCTGGAGCGGTTCCTGGACCGGGTGCCCTCGGACGTCCTGGTGGTCCTGGACGAGGCGTACCGCGAGTTCGTGCGCGACACGGACGTCCCGGACGGCGTCGAGCTCTACCGCAACCGGCCGAACGTGGCCGTGCTGCGTACGTTCTCCAAGGCGTACGGCCTGGCCGGCCTGCGGGTCGGCTTCGCCATCGCGCACGAGCCGGTGGCCGCGGCGCTGCGCAAGACGGCGATGCCGTTCGGCGTCAGCCAGCTCGCGCAGGACGCGGCGGTGGCCTCGCTGCGCGCCGAGGACGAGCTGATGGGCCGCGTCGGGGCGCTGGTGGGCGAGCGTGCGCGGGTGCACGAGACGCTGCTCGCCCAGGGCTGGACCGTGCCGGACACCCAGGCCAACTTCGTGTGGATGCGGCTGGGGGAGCGGACCGCCGAGTTCGCGGCGGCCTGCGAGAAGGCCGGTGTGGTGGTCCGGCCCTTCGCGGGCGAGGGCCTGCGGGTCACGATCGGTGAGACCGAGGCGAACGACCTCTTCCTGCACACGGCCGAGGCGTTCTTCAAGGAGCTGTAGGCGGCCGTGGTTGTCCTGGCGGCCGGACCCTAGGGGGCCGGTTAGGCCAGTTCCACGCGGATGGGATCGCCGTCGCGGACGGTGGAGAGCAGGCGGGGGTCGCCGTCGAACGAGCCGAGCACGTTGCACGGGCTCGCCAGGCGGCTCTCGCCTCCGCGCGAGATGGGCGTGGGGCCGTAGGGCAGCGCGAGCGCGTCGCCCTCGGTCCAGAACGCGACCGTGCCCGGCTCGACGACCTGCTGGGCGTCGTGTTCCAGGGCCACCGAGACGCCGGTGTCGAAGTAGACCTCCTCGCCCCAGGTGTTCGCGGAAGCGGAGATCGGAAGGGCCTCGGCCAGCGCCTTGCTGGTCGGGGTCTCGTCGAGGGTTGCGGTGAGCTGGCCCGCAGGCCAGGAAATCCGTATCTGCATGAGCCGCATTCAACAATCTGTTGAATGGATTGGCTAGAGGGGTACCCCGCCTGAAGGTGGCCGGCAGCGGTACGACATAATGCTTGTGAATGTGAACGCGTTCACAAGCGTGTCCTGCTTTCTCCCGGATTGAGTGGGACACAACAGGCAGGCTGCCGCGTGACCACGGCGACGCGAAGGAGACGAGGACGTGGACCTAGCTTTGGCGCCGGAGACTCTGGCGCGATGGCAGTTCGGAATCACCACCGTCTATCACTTCCTCTTCGTACCCCTGACGATCTCGCTCGCCGCGCTCACGGCCGGCCTGCAGACCGCGTGGGTGCGCACCGAGAAGGAGAAGTACCTCAGGGCCACGAAGTTCTGGGGAAAGCTTTTCTTGATCAATATCGCGATGGGCGTCGTCACCGGCATCGTCCAGGAGTTCCAGTTCGGCATGAACTGGTCCGACTACTCGCGCTTCGTCGGCGACATCTTCGGAGCCCCCCTGGCCTTCGAGGCGCTGATCGCCTTCTTCTTCGAGTCGACCTTCATCGGCCTGTGGATCTTCGGCTGGGACAAGCTGCCGAAGAAGATCCACCTGGCCTGCATCTGGATGGTGTCCATGGGCACCGTCCTCTCCGCCTACTTCATCCTGGCGGCCAATTCCTGGATGCAGCACCCGGTCGGTTACCGCATCAACGAGGAGCGGGGCCGGGCCGAGCTCACCGACTTCTGGCTCGTGCTCACCCAGAACACCGCACTCACCCAGTTCTTCCACACCATCACGGCGGCCTTCCTGGTGGGCGGTGCGTTCATGACCGGCATCGCCGCGTTCCACCTGGCCCGCAAGAGGCACATCCCCGTGATGCGGAGCTCGTTGCGGCTCGGCCTGGTCGTCATGATCATCGCGGGCATGGGCACGGCCCTGAGCGGTGACCTGCTCGGCAAGGTCATGTTCAAGCAGCAGCCCATGAAGATGGCCGCCGCGGAGGCGCTCTGGGACGGCGAGGCGCCGGCTCCGTTCTCGGTCTTCGCCTACGGCGACGTCGAGAAGGGCCACAACAAGGTCGCGATAGAGATCCCGGGCCTGCTGTCCTTCCTGGCCAACGACGACTTCACCTCCTTCGTCCCGGGCATCAACGACGTCAACAAGGCGGAGCAGGAGAAGTTCGGCCCCGGCGACTACCGGCCCAACATCCCCGTCGCCTACTGGGGCTTCCGCTGGATGATCGGCTTCGGCATGGCCTCCCTCGGCATCGGCGTGCTGGGCCTGTGGCTGACCCGCAAGAAGTTCATGCTGCCGCCGGGTCTGCGGACCGGGGAGGACGAGGTCCCGAACCTGGTCCTCTTCAAGAAGGCGCTGAGCCCGAAGTTCGCCAACCTGTACTGGATCGTCGCGCTCTGGACGATGGGCTTCCCGCTCATCGCCAACTCCTGGGGCTGGATCTTCACCGAGATGGGCCGGCAGCCCTGGGTGGTCTACGGAGTCCTGCGCACCCGGGACGCGGTCTCGCCGAACGTCTCCCAGGCCGAGGTGCTCACCTCGATGATCGGCTTCACCCTCCTCTACGCAGTGCTCGCCGTCATCGAGGTCCGGCTCCTCGTCAAGTACGTCAAGGCCGGACCGCCCGAGCTCACCGAGGCCGATCTCAACCCGCCCACCAAGATCGGCGGGGACGACAAGAACCCCGACCGGCCGATGGCCTTCTCGTACTGAGGCTGAGGAGACCGCACCATGCAACTCCACGACGTCTGGTTCGTACTCATCGCCGTCCTGTGGACCGGCTACTTCTTTCTGGAGGGCTTCGACTTCGGAGTCGGCGTACTGACCAAGCTGCTCGCCCGCGACCGTACGGAGAAGCGGGTCCTGATCAACACCATCGGGCCCGTGTGGGACGGCAACGAGGTCTGGCTGCTCACGGCGGGCGGTGCGACCTTCGCCGCCTTCCCCGAGTGGTACGCCACCCTCTTCTCCGGCTTCTACCTGCCGCTGCTGCTCATCCTGGTCTGCCTCATCATCCGCGGCGTCGCCTTCGAGTACCGGCACAAGCGCCCCGAGGACCGGTGGCAGACCAACTGGGAACACGCGATCTTCTGGACCTCGCTGATCCCGGCGTTCCTGTGGGGCGTGGCGTTCGCCAACATCGTCCGGGGCGTGAAGATCGACGAGAACATGGAGTACGTCGGCACCCTCTTCGACCTGCTCAACGTCTACTCGATCCTGGGCGGACTGGTCACCCTCACCCTCTTCACCTTCCACGGCGCGGTCTTCACCTCGCTCAAGACGGTCGGTGACATACGGGACCGCTCGCGGAAGCTGGCGACCGGCCTGGGCGTCGCCACCGCCGTGCTGGCCCTGGTCTTCCTGATCTGGACCCAGGTCTCCCGCGGCGACGGCAAGAGCCTGATCGCCATGGCCGTCGCCGTGCCGGCACTGCTCGGAGCGCTCGCCACCAACCTGAAGGGCCGCGAGGGCTGGTCGTTCGCACTGTCCGGGGTCACCATCGCCGCGGCCGTCGCGATGCTCTTCCTGACGCTCTTCCCGAACGTCATGCCGTCCTCGCTGAACGACTCCTGGAACCTCACGGTCACCAATGCCTCGTCCAGCCCGTACACCTTGAAGATCATGACCTGGTGCGCGGCAGTGGCCACCCCGCTGGTCCTCCTCTACCAGGGCTGGACGTACTGGGTGTTCCGCAAGCGGATCGGTACGCAGCACATCGTCGACGTGCACTGAGTTCCCGCGCCACCCGGCCCGTTCCTCCGACCGACCCTCCCCTGGGGGATGTTTCACGTGAAACCGATCGACCCGCGCCTGCTCCGGTACGCCCGCTCCACCCGCCTCTTCCTGGGCGCGGTGGTGGCCCTGGGGCTCGTCGGGGCGGGGCTGGTCGTCGGTCAGGCGATGCTGATCGCCGAGATCGTGGTAGGTGCCTTCGAAAAGGGGCTGGGCGGCGAAGCGCTCCGGACGCCGCTGCTGCTGCTCGCGGCGGTGGCGCTCGGACGCGGCCTGGTCGCCTGGCTGACCGAGCTGGCCGCGCACCGCGCCAGCGCGGCGGTCAAGTCGGAACTGCGGGGCCGGCTGCTGGACCGGGCCGCGGACCTCGGCCCCGGCCGGCTCACCGGGCAGAAGACCGGATCCCTGGTGTCCCTGGCCACCCGAGGTGTGGACGCGCTCGACGACTACTTCTCCCGTTACCTGCCCCAGCTGGGGCTCGCGGTGGTCGTGCCGGTGGCGGTGCTCGCCCGCATCGTCACCGAGGACTGGGTGTCGGCGGCCATCATCGTGGTCACGCTCCCCCTGATCCCCGTGTTCATGGTGCTGATCGGCATGGCCACCCAGTCCCGGATGGACCGGCAGTGGCGGCTCCTGTCCCGGCTGTCGGGGCACTTCCTCGACGTGGTGGCCGGCCTTCCCACGCTGAAGGTCTTCGGCCGGGCCAAGGCGCAGGCCGGATCCATCCGCAAGATCACCGACGACTACCGGCGCGCGACGATGCGGACCCTGCGCATCGCCTTCCTCTCCTCGTTCGCGCTGGAACTGCTGGCGACCCTGTCGGTCGCACTGGTCGCCGTGACCATCGGCATGCGACTGGTCCACGGTGAACTGGACCTCTACACCGGCCTGGTCATCCTGATCCTGGCGCCCGAGGCGTACCTGCCGCTCAGGCAGGTGGGGGCGCAGTACCACGCGGCCGCGGAAGGACTCGCGGCCGCGGAGGAGATCTTCGAGATCCTGGAGACCCCCGCCACGGGGCCGGCCGGGGCGGCGGAGCTGCCCGGCGACGCGGCCTTGCGGATCGAGATCGACGGGGTCGCCGTCCGCTACGAGGGCCGGGGCGAGGACTCGCCCGGGCCGGTCTCGCTGACGGTCGCGCCGGGGGAGTGCGTGGCCCTCACCGGTCCGAGCGGCGCGGGCAAGTCCACGCTGCTCCAGGTGCTGCTCGGGTTCGTGACGCCGACCGCGGGGCGGGTACGGATCGCGGGGGTGGACCTGGCCGACCTGGCGCCGGAGCACTGGCGGGAGCGGATCGCGTGGGTGCCGCAGCGGCCGCACCTGTTCGCCGGCACGATCGCCGAGAACGTACGGCTGGCCCGCGCGGACGCCTCCGAAAGCGAAGTGACCGCGGCTCTGAAGGACGCCGGGGCCTGGGAGTTCGTGACCGCGCTGCCGCGCGGGGCGCAGACCCTGCTCGGCGAGGGCGGCGTGGGACTGTCCGCGGGGCAACGGCAGCGGCTGGCCCTGGCCAGGGCCTTCCTCGCGGACCGGCCCGTGCTGCTGCTGGACGAGCCGACGGCGGCCCTGGACGGGGAGACCGAGGCCGGGATCGTGGACGCGGTCCGGCGGCTTTCCGCCGGGCGGACCGTACTGCTGGTCGTGCACCGGCCGGCGCTGCTGGCGGTCGCGGACCGGGTGGTCCCCATGGCGGCGGGGGGCGGGCCCGCGGAGCTGCACGCCGACGGGCACCGCTTCGAGGGGCTGCTACCCGCGGGGCTGCTTCCCGCGGGCGCGCTTCCCCAGGGGCCGGACCTCGAACGGCCGACTCTTGAGGGGCTGGACCTCGAGGGGGTGCTCCCCCAGGGAGGCGCTTTCCGGGACGGGGCCGACGGCCGCTCCCCCGGCGACCGCGACCCGGATGCCGGGGAGTGGATCCTCGGTGCCGCACCCGAGCGGGCGCGGGCCGGCGGCGGGACCGACACGGGCGGGGCCGATCCGCTGCGCCGGGTACGGGCGGTGGCCAGGGCCTGGCAGGGACGGTTCAGGCTCGGGCTGTTGCTCGGCGCACTGGCCGTCGGGTGCAGCGTCGGCCTGATGGCCGTGTCCGGCTGGCTGATCTCGCGGGCCTCCGAACAGCCCCCCGTGCTCTATCTGATGGTGGCCGTCACCGCCACCCGGGCCTTCGGGATGGGCCGCGCCGTCTTCCGTTACGCGGAGCGGCTCGTCTCCCACGACGCCGTGCTGCGGATGCTCGCCGACCTGCGGGTATCGGTGTACCGGCGACTGGAGCGCATCGCGCCCGCCGGGCTGCGCGAGCACCGGCGCGGGGACCTCCTGGCCCGGCTGGTGGCCGACGCGGACGCCCTGCAGGACTACTGGCTCCGCTGGCTGCTGCCGGTCGGCACCGCGGTGCTCGTCGGTACCGGCTCGGTCGCCTTCACCACCTGGCTGCTGCCCGAGGCCGGGGCCGTGCTCGCCGCCGGGCTGCTCGCCGCCGGTATCGGCGTGCCCCTGGTCAGCGGTGCCTGCGCCCGCCGGGCGGAGCGCAGGCTCGCACCCGCCCGGGGCGAGCTCGCCAGCAGGGTGGCCGATCTGCTGACCGGTACCGCGGAGTTGACCGTGGCCGGCGCCCTGGAGGACCGCAAGGGCCGGGCGCGGGAGAGCGACGGCCTGCTGACCCGCATCGCCGCGCGGGGCGCCGCCGCGAGCGGGCTGGGCGGCGGGCTGTCCGCCCTCGTGTGCGGGCTCACCGTGGTGGCCGCCGCGGCCGTCGCCGCGAACGCCGTCCACGACGGACGGCTGTCCGGGGTGGCCATGGCCGTCGCGGTCCTGACACCGCTCGCCGCCTTCGAGGCGGTGAACGGACTGCCGCTCGCCGTCCAGTACCGCCAGCGGGTGCGCCGTAGCGCCGAGCGGGTCTACGAGGTCATCGACGCGCCGGTCCCGGTCGCCGAGCCGGAGCGGCCCGCCGCGCCGCCCGCTTCGCCCTTCCCACTGCAGCTGACGGGGCTCGCCGCCCGCCACCCCGGCCAGGACCGTGACGCCCTGCGCGGGCTGGACCTGACCCTGGAGGCCGGCCGCCGCATCGCCGTCGTCGGTCCCTCGGGCTCCGGCAAGACGACACTGGCCCAGGTCATGCTCCGGTTCCTGGAGCCGGGCGAGGGCGCGTACACCCTGAGCGGGACGGACGCGCGCACCCTCGACGGCGACGACGTGCGGGCGCTCGTGGGCCTGTGCGCCCAGGACGCGCACATCTTCGACAGCTCGGTGCGGGAGAACCTGCGCCTCGCCCGGACCGGGGCGAGCGAGGAACAACTGCGGGACGCACTGGCCGCGGCCCGGCTGCTGGAGTGGGCCGACGGCCTTCCGGACGGTCTGGACACCCTGGTCGGTGAGCACGGCGAGCGGATCTCGGGCGGTCAGCGCCAGCGCCTCGCCCTGGCCCGCGCCTTGCTCGCGGACTTCCCCGTACTGGTCCTGGACGAGCCGGCCGAGCACCTGGACCTGGCCACGGCCGACGCCCTGACGGCGGACCTGCTGGCCGCGACCGAGGGCAGGACCACCGTGCTGATCACGCACCGGCTGGCCGGACTGGAGGCCGTCGACGAGGTGCTCGTGCTGGACCGCGGCGAGGTCGTGCAGCGCGGCGCGTACGCGGAGCTGGCCTCGGCCGAGGGACCGCTGCGGCGCCTGCTGGAGCGGGAAAGGGCCACGGACGGGACTATGGCCAACTTTCCCCTCTAATGGGGACTAACTAGTCTCAAGAGCATGTCAGCGCAGCAGTCGCAACAGTCGCCGGATTCGTCGGATCCCCTGCCGGATCCCTCGCCGGCCACACCGGCCACACCGGCCCCGCCGGCCACACCGGTCGTGCCGGTCGTGCCGGTGACGCCGGACCCGCTGGTGGCCGCCACCGAGGCCACCAGGAGCCTGCAGGGCCTGTCCACGGAGCTCACGGCCCGGGTACCGCAACTGCTGGAGGCGATGCGGTCGGTCGGGACCGGCCTCGAACTGCACTCCACGCTGGACCGCATCTGCGAGACCGCGGCCGAGCTCGCGGGCGCCCGCTACGCGGCGATCGGCGTCGTCGACACGGAGGGGCGCGGGCTCTCGGACTTCGTCACCCACGGGGTCAGCTCCGAGCTGGCCCGGAAGATCGGGCACCGGCCGGACGGCAAGCGGGGCCTGCTCGGAGCGTTGATCGCGCACTCGGACACCGTGCGGCTCGCCGATCTGACGAAGGATCCGCGCTCCGCGGGCTTCCCGGCGCACCACCCGCCCATGAAGACGTTCCTCGGCGTCCCGATCCGGGTGCAGGGGGAGATCTTCGGCAATCTGTACCTCGCCGAGAAGAGCGGCGGCGGCGAGTTCAACGACTCCGACGTCCACATGGTCCGGGTGCTGGCCACCGAGGCGGGCATCGCCATCGGCAACGCCAGGCTGTACGAGGCCGCCACCCAGCGCGAGCGCTGGATCGACGGCTCGGTGGCTGTCACCACCGCCCTCCTGTCGGGTGGGGACGCGGACGACGCCCTCGTGGTGGTGGCGGAGCAGGCCCGCCGGCTGGCCGACTCCTCCGCGGGGATCGTCATGCTGCCGGCCGAGGACGGCGGGATGGAGATCGTCGCCGTCTCGGCCGAGAACCCGGCCACCTCGCTCGGAGTGGTGATCCCGGCCGAGAGTCCGGTGGTGACCAGCCTGTTGCACGGCGAGCCGGTGTTCGTGGACGACGCCGCGTCCGACCCCCGCATGATCAGCAAGCTGACCAGCCAGTACGGGCCTTGCATGATGCTGCCCCTGCACAGCGGCGGGCGGGTGCTGGGCGCGCTGGTCGCCCCCAGGGCGCGCGGCGAGCGGCCCTTCAGCGAGGCCGAGCGGACCCTGGCCACCCAGTTCGCCTCGCAGGCGGCGCTCGCCCTGATGATGGCCGAGGCACAGCGCGACCGTGAGCGGCTGGCCGTGTTCGAGGACCGCGACCGGATCGCACGCGACCTGCACGACCTGGTCATCCAGCGGCTGTTCGCCACCGGGATGATGCTGGAGGGCGCGCAGCGCCGGTCCATCGTTCCCGAGGTCCGCGACGGCGTCGGCAAGGCCGTGGACGAACTGGACGTGACGATCCAGGAGATCCGCACCGCGATCTTCGCCCTCCAGCAGGGCCCGGCGGAGGCCCCGGCCGGATTGCGCACCCGGGTGCTGCGGGAGATCAACATGGCTGCCGTGCCCCTGGGCTTCAAGCCCGCGCACCGCTTCCTCGGACCGATCGACACCGTCGTCGACGAGCTGGTCGGCAAGAACCTGATCGCCGCCCTGCGCGAGGCCCTGTCCAATGCCTTCCGCCATGCCGACGCGTCCCGGATCGAGGTGGTCCTCGACTCCACCGTCACCCTCGCCGACGGCCGTCCCGGGGTCCGGCTGGAGGTCGCCGACGACGGGGTGGGCATCTCCGACGGGGGCCGGCGCAGCGGGCTGCGCAATCTGCGGCGACGGGCCGAGTCGCTGGGCGGCGCGAGCTCGTACGGCCCGGGCATCGGCGAGGACGGCGGCGGGACCACCCTGGTGTGGGAGGCCCCGCTCTGAGGTGAAGGCGCCTGCTGCCGCGTCCCGCTGCTGCGACCTGCTGTGCGGGCCCCGGTGCCGGGGCCCGCTGATCAGGCCTGCTGCCGGGCGATGCGTTCGGCCAGGATCCGCTCGATGACGAGGGCGACCCCGTCCTCGTTGTTGGCGACCGTACGGCCGGACGCGGCCGCGATCACGTCCGGGTGGGCGTTGCCCATCGCGTACGAGGTGCCGGCCCAGCTGAGCATCTCCACGTCGTTCGGCATGTCCCCGAAGGCGACGACCTCGGAGGGCGAGATGCCCCGCTGGGTGCAGCACAGCGCCAGCGTGCTGGCCTTGGAGACGCCGTGCCCGCTGATCTCCAGCAGGGCGGTCGGACTGGAGCGGGTGATCGACGCGTACTCGCCGGCGGCGGAGCGGGCCAGCGTCAGGAACTCGTCCGGGGTGAGCTCGGAGTGGTGCGCCAGCAGCTTGAGCACGGGCGCCGCGCCCCCGTTTTCCTTCAGCAGCTCCTCGGCCGTGGCGATCTTGGCGGCCGGGTCCTTGAAGAAGGGCGGGTACGCCGGCTCGTAGTTGATGCCGGTGGTCAGCTCGACCGCGAAGGACGTGCCGGGTGCGGCGGTCCGCAGGGCATCGACGACGGCGAGTGCGGCGGCCCGCGGGAGGGACCTGACCTGCACGAACTCCCGTCCGGCATGCAGGTCGACCACTGCCGCGCCATTGGCGCAGATCGCGAGGCCGTGCCCGTGGACGTGGTCGCTGACCACGTCCATCCAGCGGGCCGGGCGTCCGGTGACGAAGAAGACCTCGATCCCGGCCTCCTCGGCGGCGGCGAGCGCAGCGACGGTGCGCGGCGAGACGGATTTGTCGTCGCGCAGCAGGGTGCCGTCGAGGTCGGTGGCGATGAGCCGGGGCATGGGGGTTGGCCCGTCCGGGCGCTGGGGAGCCGAGGTCACGGCTCCATCTTCGCCCATGACCGGGGACGGCCGGACCATGATCGGGTTCGGCTGTCGCGCCGGGCGATGTTTCACGTGAAACATCGCCTCGCCGTAGGCTCGACGTATGAGTCTGCGTCTGAGCACGGTGATCCTTCCGGTACGTCGATGGCACGAGGGAGGCCGCGATCAGTGGCTCCGGGCTGAGCAGCTCGGTTTCCACACCGCCTACACCTACGACCACCTGTCCTGGCGGACCTTCCGTGACGGCCCGTGGTTCGGTGCGCTGCCCACCCTGACCGCGGCGGCCGCCGCCACCGAGCGGCTGCGCCTGGGCACGCTCGTCACCTCGCCGAACTTCCGCCACCCGGTGACCCTCGCCAAGGAGCTCATCTCCCTGGACGACATCTCCGGCGGCCGCATCACCCTCGGCATCGGAGCCGGCGGCAACGGCTTCGACGCGACCGCGCTGGGCCAGGAGGCCTGGTCCCCGCGTGAGCGCGCCGACCGCTTCGCCGAGTTCGTGCCGCTGCTGGACCGGTTGCTGACCGAGGGCGCGGTGAGCCACGAGGGCACCTTCTACTCCGCCGAGGAGGCCCGTAACCTCCCCGGCTGTGTGCAGGGGCCGCGGCTGCCTTTCGCCGTCGCCGCGATCGGGCCGCGCGGTCTGCGGCTCGCTGCCCGGCACGGCCAGGCCTGGGTGACGACGGGCGACCCGAAGCTCTTCGAGGAGGGCACGCCCGAGCAGTCGCTGGAGGCCCTGCGCGGGCAGCTCGAACGGCTCGACAAGGCCTTCGTGGAGATCGGGAGGGATCCCGAGCCCATGGAGAAGATCCTGCTGACCGGCTTCACTCCCGAGGCCAACACCGTGCTGGAGTCCGTGGACGCCTTCGTCGACTTCGCCGGCCGCCACCGCGAGCTCGGCTTCACCGAACTGGTGATCCACGCGCCGATCCCGGACTCCGACTTCGCCGCCGACGAGGCCGTCTTCGAGAAGATCGCCACCGAGGCCCTGTCGCAGCTCGGCAGCTGATCGCCGGTCGTCGCCGCTGCGCACCGGAGCGGCGACGACCGACGCCCTACACGCCGTCGTTCAGCTGCGCGAGGAGGCGCTCCGCCGAGGGCAGGAGCCAGTCGGGCAGCTCGTCCTCGGGCAGCGCCCGCACCTCGTCGATCAGCGTGGAGACACGCGCGGCGCCCGCTTTTGCGTCGCCCCGCTCGTGCTCCGTCCAGGCCGCGTTGTTCAGGCACTGGAACCGGTCCCGGAGATGGTCGGGGCCGAGCGCGGCGTAGGCCCGGCCGGCCCGGTCCCACAGATCGATCTCCTCCAGGCGCAGCGCGTCGGCCTCCTCGCGGCTCAGCCGGGCCGCCGGAGCCTCGCCCGGGCCGGCGTCGGCAGGGACCTCGTCCTCGGCCGCCTGCTCGTTCGTGCTGACGTGCCGGTCGAGCACCTGCGCCAGCTGGTGCCAGGTCTGGGCGAGTTCGGAGCGCAGCTCAGGGGCGCCGGGATCCGCGGCCAAGGCGGCCTCCAGCACTTCGGCGGCCTCTGCCATCCGGCCCCGGGCCTGCTCCACCGCCGTGGCCGTGACCTCCTCGCGCAGGCCCAGCCAGGCCAGGGAGCGCAGCACCCGCACCTCGGCGACCGGGGCCTCGCCCGTCAGCCGGTGCAGCTCCAGGGCCCGTTCGTAGGCGGCGACCGCCTCCGCGGCCAGCCCCGCGTCGGACAGGGTGTCGGCAGCCGACTGGGCGAGGCTCGCCTGCGGGCGCGGATCCTCCCAGCCCTTGGTCACCTCCGCCGCCAGCAGGTACTGCTCCGCGGCCGGCCGCGGCTCGTTCAGCCGGCGCAGCAGGTCGCCCAGGAACTCCCGTACGAACACCGCCTGCTGGTCGCCGTGCTCCAGCAGATCCGGCAGTGCCGACTGCAGGACCTCCGCGGCCTCGGCGGCCCTTTCCTCCCGCGCGTAGGCGCGGGCCAGCAGCAGCCGGGCCTGCGCCCCGCCGTCCGCGGTGAGTCCGGCCTGGTCGAACCAGTGGGCTCCCGCGAGCGCGAGCGCAGCGGCCTCCTGCGCCGCGTCGCCCCGTCGCAGCAGGATGTCCGCGAGGGTCAGCCGTACGACGCCCTGGGCCTCGGCGTCGGTCAGCTCGGCCGCGTGCTCCAGCCCGGCTCGCGCGGCTTCCTCCGCCTCCTCGGGCCGGTCCAGCGACATCAGCACGCCGGCCTGCAGCACCAGCGGGTCCACGGCCTGCCACGGGCGGCCGGCGGCGACCGCCCGCGCGGCGGACGTCGCGAGCAGCGGCACGGCCCGCTCCGGGTCTCCCTGTGCGAGGGCCACCCGGCCCAGCATCTCCTCGGCCTCCGCGACCAGGTCCGCCGCGCCGTCCTCGTAGGCGGAGACGAAGGCGGTCAGTTCGGCGGCGAGCTCACCGTGGGCGTGCTCCTGGTCCCCGCCGTGGTGGTGGTCCTGGTGGTGGTCGGCCGGGCCGGCCGCCTCGACCGAGCGCAGGTACGACTCCACCCGGATCGCCGACAGTTCCGCGAGCGCGATCCGCCGGAGCCGCAACGGTTCGGTGGCGTCCAGTGCTTCGGCGGACCGCAGGGCGATCCGCAGCAGCTCCCGGATCCGGGCGGGTGCGGCCCCCGATTGCGCGGCCACGCTGGCCATCCGCAGCTCGGCGAGCGCCGCGCGCTCCGCCCGGCCCAGCGCCCGGTAGCCGTCGCGGACCTCGGCCAGGAGCTGCGGTGCCTCCTCGGTCCCGCGCCGCGCGGCGGCCAGGGCCTGCTGGTCCGCGAGGTCGGCGCGGACCAGCGGATCGGGATCCGGTTGCCCGTCCACCCGTACGGCCACCTCGGCCCACAGCGCGTCCGCACCCGGATGACCCACGTCGCGGGCGCCGCGGGCCCGCTCCACGAGCTCGGTGAACCCGGTGGGCGCCACGACCGGCGCGGGGACGGCGGAGGCAGAAGCGGTGGGGGCAGTGGCGCCGGCGGTGGCAGTGGCACGGACCGCGTCCGTCCGGGGCAGTTCCGCACTGCGCACCCCCAGCGGCAGGGTGCCCACCAGCGGCTCCCGACCCACCCGCGCGAGGAAGCGGTCCGAGACCCGGGTCGTGCGGTTGCGCGCGTCGAACTGCCGGGCGATGTCGAGGCAGCCCGCGTGGAGCACCTCGTACAGCTCGGAGACCGTACGCGGGGTTCCCTCGTAGGGGACGGCCGGGCTCCGGCCGTGCCCCAGCTCTTCCAGACGGCGCAGCAGCACGAGGATGCCGCCGTGGAAGGACAGCCGGTCGTCGAGATTGGCGAGCGGCGCCACAAGGGCGGCGTGCTCGGCCAGGATCTCCAGGCCGCGCGACTCGTTGCCGGTGAGTGCGCAGAACTCGATGTGCCTGCCGACCGACGGCAGCAGGCTCTCGTTGCCGCGCGCCATGCGGTAGCCGCGCAGGTGGTTCGCGCGCGCCTCGTCGGCCCGGCCGAGCCGCAGCAGCGGCAGCAGCGAGGTGGCCAGGACCCGGTGCGGCTCTTCGGCGCAGACCAGCTCACCCGTGAGCACGGGCTTCCACAGCTCCAGTGCCTCCGTGTCGTCGCCCTGCACGACGGCGTACTGGCCCTGGCCGTTGAGCTCGCAGGCCTGGCAGTCGCTCATGTCGTCGCGCTCAGCGGCCAGCCAGCGCCGGAAGGCCCGCTCGGCGCGCTCGTCCTCACCGGTCACATGGGCGAGCCACAGCTCGGCCTCGCGGACGGGCCGCTCGCTGTAGCCCGCGATCCGGTAGCGGCGCTCCATCTCGTCCAGCCAGCCGGCGGCCGACTCCAGCGGGATCCCGGGGGAGTCGGAGATGGCCGAGGCCACCCACTTGAACTGCCAGAACAGGGAGTGGGCGTCCCATTCGGAGAAGGCGCCCGGGTCCTTGTCGTACTCCTGGAGG
Organism: Streptomyces sp. MB09-01; assembly: GCF_033794505.1. Lineage (NCBI taxonomy): Bacteria > Bacillati > Actinomycetota > Actinomycetes > Kitasatosporales > Streptomycetaceae > Streptomyces > Streptomyces sp. MB09-01. The sequence goes on from NZ_JARAYQ010000008.1 coordinate 77,515, forward strand.
AGCCGTGCGAAGGGCACCAGCATCTTCGACGACTCGGAGCTGTAGAGATACGCGTTGATCAGGTTGTCGAGGGCTTCGCGGAACAGCGCGCGGTCGCCGTTCGTCTCCGCCGCACCGGCCAGGGCCTCGGCGTGCGCGTTGCGCGCGGCGCCGTTCGGCGCTTCGCGGTTCTCCGCCAGACCCCGCACGATCTCCTCGCGCGTCAGCGTCGTCACTTCTGGTCCTCCTGGGCATCGCGGGCGTCGGTGGAGTGCGTCGCCCATTCCAGGAGTCCGAGGAAGGCCCGGTTGAGCAGGGTGGAGTCGGCGGGGCGCAGCGGCCGCTGCGACATCAGCAGGGCCTGCCCGTACAGCGATTCGACGGCGGTGCCGGTCAGCGCCTCGTCGGGAAGGGCGGCGATCCGCCGGATCAGCGGATTGTTGTGGTTGAGGACCAGCCGGGCGCGCGGCGCGGAGCCCCGCAGCGCGCCGAGGATGCCGCTCCACAGGGAGTCGGCGCTCTCCAGCGCGGCGGTGCGGTCGCGCTCCTGGCGGGCCTGGCGGTCGTCGAGGTAGAGCGCGGGGACGGCGACGGGCTGGAAGGCGCGCAGCACCACGTCGCAGCCCTGGGGTTCCAGGCGGGTGCGCGCGGTGGCCAGGAAGGCGGCGAGCTCCAGTTCGGCGGAGGTCGCCACCGGGTCCAGCCGCTCGGTGACGGCTCCGGCGTCCAGCTCGGTGACCTTGAGCTCGGGCCGTACGGTGGGCAGCAGGGCCAGCAGGTCCGCGTCGTAGGTGTAGCCGGCGTTGATGACGCCGAGCCCGTGGGCCGCTGCGATCGGTGCGATCTGGCGGAACTCCTCGACGGTGCGCGTGAAGTGGATGTCCGTGTGGGCGGCCGCGAACTCCTGCAGGCTCATGGAACCGTCGCTGGTCTCGAACGGCAGCCACGGCAGCATCAGCCCGAGCAGTTCGGAGTCGTGCCGGGCCATGGACTTCACACCGAGGTGGTGGACGCGCAGGAAGGCGGCCAGGCGCTCCGGGTCGCTCGCCGCGAGCTCGGCGAGCCAGCCGCGGACGCGGGCGCCGAGGGCCTCCCGTACGGCGGCCAGGGTCTCGTCGTCGTAGAGGTTCTCCCGGGAGGCAGTGGGCCGCAGGGTGTCCGTGTCGAGGACGGCGCGGACGAAGAAGGCCCAGTCCGGCAGCAGGTTGTCGGCCCGGTCGGTCAGCAGCATGCCCTTGAGGTGGACGCGGTGTCCGGCCCGGTGGGCGGGGCTGGTCGGCTCGGGAAGGACGTACGCCACCCCGCGCACGCCGGCGACCGGCAGGTCGAGGTCGATGCTGTCGAGCGGGGTGAAGCCGAAGAGCTCCGCGCAGTGCCCGGCGAGCGCGACGCGGCGGGCGGCGGGGGTGGGGA
>NZ_JARAYQ010000090.1:0-29475 GCF_033794505.1 Streptomyces sp. MB09-01
GACCGTGAGGCCGCCGAATTCGGCCCATGCCTCGACGGCGGCGGGGAAGACGGTGTGCCGGTGTCCGGCGGGGGTGGTGTGGTCCCGGAGCGCGTCGGCCCAGTACTCGGCCTGCTTGATGTCCCAGCGGCCGGGTTCCCAGCCGGCCGTGCGCAGGGCGGAGTCCACGGCGACCGGGAAGCGGGTCGCCGAGGAGCGGTCGTAGGAGGCGGAGGTCGGGGTCATGGCTACTCGGCTGGGGTGAGGTCGACGGGGCGTACGCCGAAGTGGGCGAGGAGGGCTTCGCAGGAGCGGCAGGGGGGTGCGTAGCTGCCGTGGAGGGGGTCGCCGTCCTCGCGGATGCGGCGGGCGGTGATCTTGGAGTGCTTGAGGGAGCGGCGGGCCTCGCTCGCGGAGAGGGGCTTGCGGGAGGCGCGCCGGGAGCGGGCGGCTTCGACGGCGGCGAGGTGGCGGGAGAGCAGGATGGCCTCGGGACATCGGCCGGTGAAACGTTCGCGCTGGCCGCTGGTGAGGGTGTCGAGGAAGTCCTGTACGAGAGGGTGGAGCGCGGGGGGCTGGTCGGCCTTGCCGGCGGTGCCGGTGAGGGTTTCGCCGCGTACGGAGAGGGCGGCGGCGACGGTGGGGAGGATGCCGTCGCGGCGGAAGCGCAGGACGGGTGCGACGGGGCGGCCGTCGGTGCTGCTCCAGCGCAGGCGGGGGTCGCCGGCGGGGCCGGTGGCTTCGCCGGCCGGGCCTGCGGCTGCCGGCGTGCCCGGTGCCTCCGGGGCGGTGTCGCCCGGTTCTGTGCGTGTTGCCGTGTGGTGCATGGTCGCGCCTTCCCTCCCGTGGCGGCGGTGGTGACCGCTGTCGCGCACGCCCCCGTGCTGCGGGGACAGCCTGTCAAATGTCACCTGTCATGCGGAAGCGGGGTCGAATATTCGTATCAATTCGGATGTTCCTGGCCCTCGGGCGGGTGCGCCGGTCGGGTGCGGGTGAGGCTCTTGTCCCAGCGCATAGGCTGTGGTGAACCAGCCAGATCCAGCAGGGGGCTACCGCCATGACGACAGGTCGGCTCGGGCAGCAGGCCGCGCCACCCAACGCCGCTTACTCGGGGCAGGTCGTGCATTTCCCGGACCCGGTCCGGGCCGCTCGGCATCCCCACGGGGTGCGGATGGACGGCAACGGGCATCCGGACTTCTCCGCGTACGCGCGTGCGGCGGTGGAGATCGCCGAGCCGCCGGAGGGCTTCGGCGTGGACGAGTTGCGGCTGACGGACTACGTGTCCGCGAACGCGGCGATGAAGGCCGCCGGGCACGAGTTGTGGGACACGGTCGGCCCGGTGGCGACGCCGCACGGCTGGACCTGGCACCACGTGGCGGGTTCGCGGCGCATGGAGCTGGTTCCGGTCGAGGTGAAGGCGCTGCTGCGGCACCACGCGGGGCTGGCGACGGCCCCGGTGGACCACGAGAAGCGCGGGACGCGGCCGTTGCAGGAGGTGCGTCCGGCGCACATGGGGCTGCCGAAGTCGGTGGTGTCCGTGTTTGAGGAGCAGGTGCAGGGGGTCGAGGAGGATCTCGGCTACCGGCTGCCGGAGGCGTACCGCTCGTTCCTGAAGGCCGCGGGCGGCTGCGCGCCGGTGGGCGCGGGCCTGGACGTGGACCTGGGTCTGCTGGTGGACCAGCCGTTCTTCACGGTGCGTGAGGAGGCGGCGGTCAACGACCTGGTCTACGTCAACAAGTGCTTGCGGGACCACCTGACGAAGGATTACCTCTGCGTCGCCTTCGCGCAGGGCGGGCTGCTCGCGCTGAAGGTGAAGGGCGAGGGCATCGGCTCGGTGTGGTTCTCCCCGTACGACGATGCGCGCGACCAGGACGGCTGGTCGGTACAGGAGCGCGTGGAGCGGCTGTTGCTGCCGTGCGGTGCTGATTTCGACGCCTTTCTGGAGCGGCTCGCGGGCAATCCGCCGGAGCTGGAGACGGTGGCCGGTCTGATGGTGGACGGCGGATTCGCACGCTCGGTTCCCGTGGCGGGGCCGGTTCCGCCGGTGCGTGCCGGTTCGGATGAGGGGTGACGGCGCGATGGTGACCTTTGCGCAGGCGCAGGAGCGCGCCGAGGAGTGGATCAACGGGGACGTGCCCGCGTACCAGCACCGCGAGGTGCGCGTACGGGAGTTCGGTCTCGGGTTCGTGGTGTGGGCGGAGGACCGTGCGGCGGGTCCGGTGTCCGGGGGTGGCCGGCAGCGGCTGGTCATCGCGCGGGACAGCGGGGAGGTGACGCTGTGGCCGGGGCTGCCGGTGGGTGAGGTGATCCGCCGGTACGAGGAGGAGTACGGGGCCGTGGCCGCCGCGGCGGCTTCCGAGGCTTCGGTTCCGTCGCCGCGGATCGACTCGGAGCAGACCTCGTTCATGCTGAGTCCGCCGGAGTGGCTGCAGGAGGCCGCGGACCGGGCGGGGATTCCCTCCGCGCCCGCGCCGGCTTCCGTTCCCGGGGAGCACGCCGATGCCGTGCCGGCCGCTGCCGTTGCCGCGGCTCCGGCCTCGCCGTCGGCGCCGGTGGAAGCGGTGCCGTTGCGGCGCGGGGGCGAGATCCCCTACGAGCCCACGGCCAACGACGGCGTACCGGCGACTGTGCCTCCCGCCTCGGCCCCGGCCCCGGCTCCGGCCGTGGTACCGACCGGTGCCACGCCGTGGGCGGGTACCGATGTGAACTCCGGTACGGACGACGCGTCCGTGCCGCTGCCCGCGACCGTGTTCGCGCCGCCGCTGTCCGGTTCGGACCTGGAGGACCGGCCGTCCTCCGGCGTGGCTCCGGAGGCGAAGACCACGCTGATGCCGGGCGGCAGCCAGCTGCCGAGGACCGCCGTGGTGCCCGCGCTGGGTTCGCCGGCGGCCGACATCGCCGACGCGCCGACGAGCAAGGCGCAGGTCTCCCGGCCGGGTGGCTCCGCGGGCCAGCCGTCGACGCCGCCCGGTGCGCCCGGTGTGCCCGGCACGGGCGCGGGCCAGCAGTCGACGCCGCCGGGTCCGCCCGGTGCTCCCGGTGCCGGCGGGTCGGCCGGGGGCGGGGCGCACCACGCGGCCACCATGCTGGCCGGCCCCGGTGTGCCCCAGCCGCCCGGTCCGCCCGGCGCGCCCGGTGCTCCGGGTGCGGGCCGGCCGCCCGCGCCTCCCGGCCCCCCCGGTGCTCCGGGGGCCGGTGCGCCGCAGCCTCCCGGTCCTCCCGGTGCCCCCGGTTCGCTCGGCCGTGGGCTGGACCATGCCGCGACGATGCTGGCCGGTCCCGCCGTGACGGGCCGGCCGCCCGCGCCTCCCGGCCCGCCCGGTGCTCCGGGCGCCGGTGCGCCGCAGCCTCCCGGTCCGCCGGGTCCGCCCGGTGCTCCCGGTTCGCTCGGTGGGGGGCTGGACCATGCGGCGACGATGCTGGCCGGCCCGGCCGTGACGGGTCAGCCTCCGGCGCCCCCCGGTCCGCCCGGGGCCCCCGGTGGCGGGGCCCATCACGCCGCGACGATGCTCGCGGGTCCCGGCGTACCGCAGCCTCCCGGTCCGCCGGGCGCTCCCGGTGCTCCCGGTGCTCCCGGTGGTGGGATCGACCATGCCGCGACGATGCTGGCCGGTCCCGCCGTGACGGGCCAGCCGCCCGCGCCGCCCGGCCCGCCGCCGGGCGGACCCGTGGCGCAGCCTCCGGTCCCGACCGGTGCGCCCACGGTCGGCCCCGGCTACCAGGCCGTGCTGCGCTACCGCGCGCCCGACGGCTCCGAGCAGCAGCTCATCCGCCGCTCGGCGCCCGGTACCCCGCACCCGGAGTGGCAGATCCTGCACGAGCTGCGCGCCATGAACGTGCCGCCGCAGCAGGTGCTGGAGCTGCACACCGAGCTGGAGTCCTGTGAGCTGCCCGGCGGTTACTGCGCCCGGATGATCCGGGAGACGTGGCCGCAGGTGCGGATCACCAGCGTGGCTCCGTACGGGAAGGACCACGCGGGCCGTCAGGCGGGCATGCGGCACCTGCTCACCCACCAGGGCGAGCTGCACCAGGTGGCGGACGGTCCGGCGCGCCCCGCGCCGGTACGGGCGCCGCTGCCGCAGGTCCCGCTGCAGCCGGCGATCCCGCTGGAGGCGATCGCGCAGGAACTGACGGGGGCCTTCGGTCCGCAGGGCGTGTTCCGCTTCGACCAGCGGGCGGTGTCCCGTCAGGGTGTGCCGGAGATCGTGGCGCAGACGCTGATGTGGTCGGGTCTGCCGGTCGATTTCGGGCCGTTCTTCTGGGCGCAGGCGGTGCCGGGTCAGCCGGTTCCGACGCTGGCCGAGATGGCCGCGCAGCGGCAGGTGCAGCCGGCGTCGGACGCGGGTTCGTACCTGGTGATCGGCAGTGACTTCGGCAAGGCGCTCTGCGTGCAGTACGGGACCGCGCACATCGTGGCGGTGCCGGTCGAGGGCGGTCCCGGGGGTGCCCCGGTGCCGCCGCAGTTCGTGAACTCGAGCCTGCCGCAGTTCGTGCGGTCGCTGGCGATGCTGGGTCACATGTGGCGGCTGCGCCAGCATCTGACGCCGGAGCAGGCCGGCCGGTGGACCGTCGATTTCCAGGCGAATCTGGCGGGCCTCGACAGTGCGGCGCTGGCGTCGCCGGAGAGCTGGTGGTCGGTGCTGCTGGAGCAGATGTGGGACGGACTGCTCTGAGGTCGCCCTGATCGGGTGACCGGTGGATTGGCCGGGTCGGGACCCTCGGAGGGGGTCTCGGCCCGGCCATTCGGGCTTCTGGGATCAAATGGCGCATCCTTGACGGGAATCCCCGCGAGAGAGGCGCATCCAGGATGAGTGCACCCATTGCGACCGTGCGCGGTCGCGGCTACCGCATGGAAGAGGTCGACCGGTATCTCGCCCGGCTCTCCGGGAGCCGCGACGACGCCTGGGAGCGGGTGGCTCGGCTGACGGTCCTGGCCAAGCAGATGGAGGCGGAGGCGGCCCGGCTGCGGGAGGCGGTGGCCGGGCTCGCCCCGCAGACGTACGACGAACTGGGCGAGCGGGCCCGCCGGATCCTGCTGCTGGCGGAGGAGGAGGCGGAGGCCCTGCGGACGGACGCGCGGGCCGATGCGTTCGCGACGCTGGGTGCGGCACAGGCGCGGGCGGACCGGACGGCGGACCTGGCCCGGGGCGACGCGGAGGCGGTGCGCGAGCAGACGGAGGTCCGGGCCCGCCAGGGCCTGCTGCGGGCGCAGCGCGAGGCGGACGACGTACGGGCGCAGGCGCGGGAGGATGCGGCGGCCTGGCGGGCGGAGGCGGCGGCGGTGCTCGCGGAGACGCGGCGGCGGGCGGAGGCGGAGCTCGCGGAGCGCGAGCAGGAGCAGGCGGAGCGGTGGGAGGCCGCGGAACGGGCCCTGGCGGCGCGGGAGGCGGAGCTGGAGGCGCGTCTCGACGAGCTGGAGCAGTGCGCGGAGGCCCGCCTGGCGGAGGCCCGGCGGGGGTTCGCGGAGGCGGAGGAATCGGCGCGGCACGGGCAGGAGGACGCGGAGGCGCGGGCCGCGGAGCTGGTGGCGGAGGCGCGGGTGCGCGAGGAGCGGGTCGGGCGGGAGACGGAGCGGATCCTGCGGGAGCATGCGGAGGCGCAGGAGGAGATGCGGGCCCACATGAACCACGTCCGCTCCAGCCTCGCGGCGCTTACGGGCCGGGCTCCTGCGGAGGGCTGACGCGGGGTCGCCCGCGCGCCGCCACTGCCGGGGGCCGGCCCCCGGACCCCCGCGCCTCGAACGCCGGCGGGGCTGGAAGGGCGCCTCAAACGCCGGCAGGGCTGGAAGAGGGCAGCTCGGTGAGGAAGTCCTCGATCAGAGGGGCGATTTGCGGAAGGTGGGTTTCGAGGGCGAAGTGGCCCGCGCCCTCGAAGATGTGGACGGCGGCGTCCGGGGCGTCCTGGAGGTAGGCCTTGGCGCCCGCCGGGGTGAAGAAGGGGTCGCCCGCGCCCCAGACGACCAGCACCGGCACCCCCGCGCTGCGCAGCCACGCCTGCCAGGCGGGATAGTGCGCGAAGTTCGAGGCGTAGTCGAAGGCGAGGTCGGCCTGGGCGTCGGCGCGGCCCGGCAGGCCGAGGTGGTGGACGTCGAGGGTGAGGCTGTCGGGGGAGATCAGGCCGGTGTCGGCGACGCCGGTCTCGTACTGGAAGCGGGTGCCTCCAGGGTGAAGAGGCCGCGGATCCGCTCCTCGTTGCCGGGGACCTCGCGCCGGAGTCCGGCGAACTCGCGGGCCGCGTCGGACAGGCCCTCCTCGTACGCGTTGCCGTTCTGGACGATCAGGCCGGTCACGCGTTCCGGGCGGCGCGCGGCGAGCCGCAGTCCGACGGGGGCGCCGAAGTCGAAGACGTACAGGGCGTAGCGGCCGAGTCCGAGGGCGTCGGTGAACCCCTCCACGGTGTCGGCGAGACGGTCGAAGGTGTAGGTGAATCCGGCCGGGGCCTCGGTCCGGCCGAAGCCGGGGTAGTCGGGGGCGATCAGACGGTGGGCGGTGTCGCCGAGGGCGTCCATCAGGCGGGCGAACTGGTGCGAGGCGGTGGGGAAGCCGTGCAGGAGCAGCAGGACGGGGCCGTCGGCGGGGCCGCTCTCGCGGTAGGCGATGCGGACTCCGTCCACGTCGACAGTGCGGTGCTGGATGGTCGGGATGGTGCGGCGAGCGGTCATCACATGCCTCCTGCGGCTTCGTTTGCATTAGTCTTGACCGGTGAGCGCTAATGGGTCAAGTGCTTGCAGTAGCATTAGTCGGGTGGCAGTGACCTTCCCGCTCACCGGCGAACCCCTCGCGCTGGACCTCCTCAACACCCTGACCGCCGAAGGCGACCTCGTCGCCGACCCGGCGGGACTCGAGGCCTGGCTGGACGCGCAGGCCGGGCGGCTGACCCCGGTCGGCGCGGCGGGCGCGCCCGAAGTGGCCGCCGTACGGGCCGTACGGGAGGCCGCGCGCCCGGCGCTCGCCGCGGCCCGGCGCGGCGAGCGGCCCCCGGCCGCGGCGCTGGCCGCGCTGAACGGGGCCCTGGCCGCGGCGCCGTCCCACCGGGTGCTGGCCTGGACGCAGGAGGGCGGCACGACCGCCCCCGCGCACCGGCCGGCCGACCCGGCCCCGCGGCTCGCGGCCGAACTGGCCGAGGCGGTCGCGGAACTCCTGACGGACCCCCGGGTGGGGCAGGTGCGCGAGTGCGAGGCGCACGACTGCGTGCTGCTCTTCCTTCCCGCGCACCCCCGCCGCCGCTGGTGCGTTGCCTCCGTCTGCGGCAACCGGGCCCGGGTGGCCCGCTACTACGCCCGCCACAAGGGCGACCAGGCCGTCTAGACGACCTTGCGGAGCGGAGACACGAGGAGCCGGTCCACGCCCGAGAGGGTGATGAAGCACAGGAGGGCCAGCTCGCCCCGGTCCAGCCGGTCAGTCTCCCGGCCGCCGGCGCGGGTACGGCGAGCACCTCGTGCTCGCCGTCGGTCTCCCGGACGAGGCGCAGGTGGAAGGGGCGTGCCGTGAACGACAGGGTGCGCCCGTCGTCGAGGGTGAAGCGGACGCCCCGGCGGCCGGGCAGCAGCGCCCTGCCTGCGGCCCGCGCCGTGAACGGCACGCCGTCGAGGCGGCCGTGGACGCCGCGGCGCAGCCTCGTGCGGATGAGCTGCCATGGCAGCGCGGCGTCGTCGATCTCCAGGACGGTTTCCTCGCCGAGGAGGAGCTGCCGGCGCTCCCGCGCCTCGGCCTCGGCCCCGGCCTCGGCGTCGGCGCTCAGCCGCGGGCCGGGCTCCCCGAACAGCGTGCAGGTGCCGTGGGCCGTGGGGATCACGGCGTGCCGTTCGCGCGTGTGCGCGGGCCGGAGCCACGTCCGCCAGGGTGCGCGCCAGGACGGCTCCACCGGGGACCCGGCACGGGTCAGGCCGCCGGCTGCTGCCGGGCCGGGACGTCGGGTTTCGCCGGGGACTCGTAGCGGTAGGGGTCGCTGCGCAGGCCCCGGGCGGTGACCGTCACTTCGAACGGGGCGGCCGTGCCCTGCGGGAGCGGGGCGCTCAGGGTGCCGGTCGCGGGGTCGAGGAAGGCGGGGGCGGCGGCGCCGTTCACGCTCACCTGGGCCGGGGTGCCCGCGGGGCCGGGGCCGAAGCCGCCGCCCTCGACGGTGAGCAGGCCGTCGGCGACGGAGACATCGGTGATCACCGGGTTGGCGCGGACGGCCATCTTGTTCACCAGGTAGGCCCCCGCCGGGGCGCCGGTCAGGGCCCACATCTCGGCGGGCAGCCGGGGGAGCCCGCCGCCCACGTCCGCGAGGAAGAACAGCACCACGTACAGCATCGTGACCGCGCTGAACGCGACGTACTGGAGGTCGACGAGGTCCGTGCGCCCGCTGTCGTTCGCGATCAGCTCCCGCAGCGGCCGCCGCCCCGACCGGGTCGGCTTCGCGGCCGGCTTGGCCAGCGAGCCGTTCTCCACGCGCAGGCCGACGACCGTCTTCGCGGCGATCAGCGCCACGTAGGGGCCGCCGAGCAGCGGCAGGTACACCGTGGTCAGTTGGGACAAGGGGCCGTCGGCGCCCCGGAAGTACGCGACTCCGCCGCCCGCGGTGAGCCCGTACGCGAGGATCGCGAGCAGCAGCCAGAGCAGGATCACCGTCCAGGCCAGGGCGAGCGCGGTGGAGGTGGAGAGCCGGCCGTCGCGGCCGGTGACGAAGGCCGGGCTGCGGCGCAGCCGCAGGCCGATCGGGCCGGCCAGCGCGGCCAGTAACAGCAGTGCGAACAGTGCGGATGCCATGTCGTCCCCCCCGGATGACGGTGCTGCGTACGAGGGTCTCCCACTGGCCCTGGCCATGACAAGTCGGGGTGGAAACCCGGCTGTTGTCCCGCGGCCGTTGCCCCTGGTCCGCCGCTCCGCGGCCGTCACTGCTCGCGCCGTGTCACTCCTCGCGCAGCTCCGGCAGGACCGGGAACCTGCGGGGCGCCACCAGCAGCAGGATCAGCAGCGCGGCCACGGCGGCCGCGCTCGCGCCGAGGAAGATGTGCTCCACGGCGGCGGCGACGGCCTCGCGCAGGTAGTCGGCGGCGGCCCGCGGGAGCAGTTCGGGCCGCTCCAGTGCCTTCGCCACGTCGTCGAGGTGGTCCGGGAGCCCGGCCACGGGGGCGTCGGCAAGGCGGGCGGCGATGGTGGCGTTGGCCACGGCCGCGAGCAGGGCGGCGCCCACGCTCTGGCCGACCTGCCGGCAGAAGAGCACCGAGGCCGTGGTGGTCCCGCGCTCGGCCCAGCCCACCGTGGACTGGACGCCGACGATCAGCGGGAGCTGGAAGAGGCCGAGGGCGGCGCCCAGCAGCAGCATGATCAGCGCGGGCTGCCAGGGCCGGGCGGGGTGCGGCAGCAGGGTGAAGGAGTACAGGATCACCGCGGCGAGGCCGATCCCGACGGCCGCGGTGTTCCGGAAGCCGATGCGCCGGTAGACGTGCTGGCTGAGGGCTGCGCTGATGGGCCAGCTCAGGGTCATCACGGACATCACCAGCCCGGCGCCGACGGGCCCGAGGCCGAGCACGGACTGGGCGTACGTCGGCATGAACACCATCGGGGCGACCATCAGCAGCCCGAGCGCGGCCAGGGCCAGGTTGACCGCGGCGATGGTGCGCCGCCGCCAGACCCAGCCCGGCAGGATCGGTTCCTCGGCCCGGCGTTCCACCACGACCACCACCGCGGCCAGCACCGCGCTCGCGCCCAGCAGCCCCAGCGAGGGCGCGGACAGCCAGGGCCAGGCGACCCCGCCCTGGACGAGCGCGAAGAGCAGCAGCCCGCCGCAGGCGAAGACGGCCAGGGCGCCGGCCCAGTCGACGGGACCCCGGCGCCCGGGGGACCGTACGGGCTCCACCAGGTGACGGGCGACCATCCACAGGGCCAGGGCGGCCAGCGGCAGGTTGAGCAGGAAGATCCAGCGCCAGTGCGCGTACGAGGCGAGGAGCCCGCCGAGCGCCGGGCCGGCCACGGCCGAGGTGGCCCAGACGCTCGACATCCTGGCCTGGATCTTCGGGCGGTCCTTCAGCGGGTAGAGGTCGGCGGCCAGGGTCTGGACCGTGCCCTGGAGGGCGCCGCCGCCCAGGCCCTGGACGATCCGGAAGGCGATCAGGGCGGCCATGTTCCAGGCGAGCGCGCACAGCAGCGAACCGACGAGGAAGAGGCCGATGCCGAAGAGGAGGACGGGCTTGCGGCCGAAGGTGTCGGACAGCTTCCCGTAGACGGGCAGGGTGACGGTGACGGCCAGCAGGTAGCCGGAGAAGAGCCAGGAGAAGACGGAGAAGCCGCCGAGGTCGCCCACGATCTGCGGCACGGCGGTGGCGACGATGGTGCTGTCGAGGGCGACGAGGGCCATGCCGAGCATCAGCGAGGCGACCACCGGGGCCGGTGGCCGGCCGCCGTCCTTCCCGGCGTCCCCGGCGCCGCCCTTCCCGGCCTCCCCGGCGCCGCCCGCACCGGCCGCGCCGGCACCGGCCGGTGTCTGCGGGCCGGTGGCCGAAACGGCCGCCCCCGCCGTCCCCGGCAGGTGGTCCGCGCGCCCTGCGGGTATGCCGTCCTGGCCTCCGCCCGTGCTCTCCGCTGCGGCCACCGAGATTCCTTCCCCCTGCACGTAACTGCGGGGAACACCTTCTCACCGCCCCCGCGTCCCGCGGTATCCCCCAGGCCCTCTCCCTCGGAGGGTGGACATCCCTTAGGGGGCCCTCCGTACAAGGGGCCAGGGGCGGTTCCTCCCGGCGGAGGAGGTGACGCCACCCGGCGTCTCCTTAACTGGAACCTACGGACCGGGTGGTGGGGGGTGGGGATAACCCCCGGGTGGATACGGCGATGGGCACCAGCGTGCCCGGACCCCCACCCGCCGCAGACTTCATGACGACGCACGCAGCACGTACTCGGCACGCAGACGCACGCAGACGCACGCAGACGCACGCAGACGCCCACAGGCGAAAAGGGAGAAAGACCGTGACAACGGCTATGACCGAAACCAGGCACGGGGGTACTGGAGGGCATGCAGCCGTCGCGGCCCGGGCGCGCAAGGTCGTCAAGGCCTACGGCTCCGGGGAGACGCGCGTCGTCGCCCTCGACGACGTGGACGTGGACATCATGAGCGGCCAGTTCACCGCGATCATGGGCCCCTCCGGCTCCGGCAAGTCCACGCTGATGCACTGCCTCGCCGGCCTCGACACGGTGACCAGCGGGCACATCCACCTGGACGACACCGAGATCACCGGGCTGAAGGACAAGAAGCTCACGCAGCTGCGTCGCGACCGGATCGGCTTCATCTTCCAGGCCTTCAACCTGCTGCCCACGCTCAACGCCCTGGAGAACATCACGCTCCCCATGGACATCGCGGGCCGCAAGCCCGACGCGGAGTGGCTGAACCGCGTCGTGGAGACCGTGGGTCTCGCCGGCCGGCTCAAGCACCGCCCGACCGAGCTCTCCGGCGGCCAGCAGCAGCGCGTGGCGGTCGCCCGCGCCCTCGCCGCCCGCCCGCAGATCATCTTCGGCGACGAGCCGACCGGAAACCTGGACTCCCGCGCCGGCGCCGAGGTCCTCGGCTTCCTGCGCCGTTCGGTGGACGAGCTCGGCCAGACCATCGTCATGGTCACCCACGACCCGGTCGCCGCCTCCTACGCGGACCGCGTCATCTTCCTCGCCGACGGCCGGATCGTCGACGAGATGTACGGGCCGACCGCCGACCAGGTCCTGGACCGCATGAAGGACTTCGACGCGCGCGGGCGGACGTCATGAGCAACACCGTCCTGAAGACCTCGCGGCGCAACTTCGTCGCCCACAAGGGGCGGATGGCGCTCTCCGCCGTCGCGGTCCTGCTCTCCGTCGCCTTCGTCTGCGGCACCCTGGTGTTCACCGACACCATGAACACCACCTTCGAGAAGCTGTTCGCGATCACCAGCGCCGATGTGACGGTCAGCGCGAAGCAGGCGAAGGACGGCGAGGAGATCTCGGAGCGCGGCCGGCCAGAGATGGTGGCCGGCTCGGCCGTCGAGCAGGTGCGCAGGGCCGAGGGCGTCAAGAGCGCCGAGGGCAGCGTCGTCTCGATGTCCGTCACGGTGGTCAACTCCAAGAACGAGAACATGGGCTCGACCACCGGCGCCCCGACCATCGCGGGGAACTGGAGCGACAACGAGCTGAAGTCCATGAAGATCACCTCGGGTCAGGCCCCGCGCGGGCCCACCGAGGTGATGGTCGACGCCGACACCGCGGAGAAGCACGGACTGGCGATCGGGGACGAGCTGCGCACCATCGCCGTCACCGGCGACATCCGCGCCAAGATCACCGGTATCGCCACCTTCACCGTGACCAACCCGGGCGCGGCCGTCGTCTACTTCGACACGGCCACCTCGCAGCAGGCCCTGCTCGGTTCCCCCGGCTCCTTCACCCACGTCAACGTCACCGCCCAGGACGGGGTGAGCGACGAGCAGCTCAAGCGGAACATCGCCACCGCCGTCGGTACGGACACGTACAAGCTGCAGACCGCCCAGGAAGCCTCTGACGCCAACCGCAAGGACGTCGGCTCCTTCCTGAACGTCATGAAGTACGTGATGCTCGGCTTCGCCGGCATCGCCTTCCTCGTCGGCATCTTCCTGATCTTCAACACCTTCTCGATGCTGGTCGCCCAGCGCACCCGCGAGATCGGCCTGATGCGCGCCATCGGCGCCGACAGCGGACAGGTCCTGAAGTCCGTGGTCGTCGAGGCCTTCCTGCTCGGTGTCGTGGGCTCGGTGCTGGGCGTCGGCGCGGGTGTGGGCCTGGCCGTCGGACTCATGGAGCTCATGGGCCAGATGGGCATGCACCTGTCGACGGACGATCTGACCGTCGCCTGGACCACCCCGGTCATCGGCGTCTTCCTCGGTGTCGTCGTCACCGTCGTCGCCGCGTTCGTCCCGGCCCGCCGGGCCGGCAAGGTCTCCCCGATGGCCGCTCTGCGCGAGAGCGGCACCCCCGGCGACAGGAAGGCCGGCGTCGTGCGCGCCGTCCTCGGCCTGGTCCTCACCGGCATCGGCGGCGCGGGGCTCTTCCTCGCCGCCGCCGCCGAGAAGGCCGGACCCGGATCGATGTGGCTGGGCCTGGGCGTCGTCTTCACCCTCATCGGCTTCATCGTGATCGGCCCGCTGCTCGCGGCGGGCGTGGTGCGGGTGCTCTCCGGTGTGGTGCTGCGGCCCTTCGGGTCGGTGGGCCGGCTCGCCGAGCGCAACGCCCTGCGCAACCCGCGCCGCACCGGCGCCACCGCCGCCGCGCTGATGATCGGGCTTGCGCTGGTCGCCTGCCTGTCGGTGGTCGGCTCCTCGATGGTGGCCTCGGCCACCGACGAACTCGACAAGTCCGTCGGCGCGGACTACATCATCAACTCCGAGACGGGGCAGCCCGTGCTGCCGCAGGCCGAGCAGGCCCTGCGCGCCACCCAGGGACTCGACCACGTCACCGCCTACCGCGAGGTGGAGGCCAAGATCACCACGCCCGGCGGCGTCACCGAAGAGGACGGCCTCGGCGCCACCGACCCGACGTACGCCAAGGACATCCGGCGCAAGATGGTGGCCGGCGAGCACGCGGCGGCCTACGGGGCGAACACCATGTCGGTCGGTTCCGAATACGCCACCCGGCACGGCGTGAAGCTCGGCGACGAGCTGACGGTCGCCTTCACCGGCGGCAGCACCGTCAAGCTGAAGGTCGCGGCGATCACCAGCGACGAGGGCAACCTCGACAAGGGCATGAAGTACATCAGCACCGCCGTCGCCCGGGCGAACGTCCCGGCCGACCGGCTGCCGCTTCCCTTCATGCTGCTGGCCAGCGCGAAGGACGGGCAGTCCGACGCCGCCGCGTACACGTCGGTCAAGGCGGCGATGGCGGAGTACCCGCAGTACATGGTGCGCAACCAGACCGACTACAAGCAGTCCCTGAAGGACCAGGTCGGCCAGCTGCTGAACATGGTCTACGGGCTCCTAGGCCTCGCCATCATCGTCGCGGTCCTGGGCGTCGTGAACACCCTGGCCCTGTCGGTGGTCGAGCGGACCCGCGAGATCGGCCTGATGCGCGCCATCGGGCTCTCCCGCCGCCAGCTGCGCCGCATGATCCGCCTGGAGTCGGTGGTCATCGCCCTCTTCGGCGCCCTGCTCGGCCTCGGGCTGGGCATGGGCTGGGGAGCCAGTGCCCAGCAGCTGCTGGCGCTCGAGGGCCTGAAGGTCCTGGAGATCCCGTGGCCGACGATCATCGGGGTGTTCGCCGCCTCGGCCTTCGTGGGTCTGTTCGCCGCACTGGTCCCGGCCTTCCGGGCAGGGCGGATGAACGTTCTGAACGCGATCGCGAGCGAGTAGTCGCTGCGCGGTCGTACGGGGGAGGGCGCCGGCCCGGGACCTTTGGTTCCGGGCCGGCGCCTTGTCGTCCGTCCGTCGTCCGTCCGTCCGTCGTCCGTCCGTCGTCCGTCCGTCCGTCGTCCGTCCGTCGTCCGCCCGTCGTCCGCCGGTCAGCCGCCGGTCAGCCGCGCTGCAGGAGGACGATCCCGGCGGCCTCGCCCACCAGGGTGTACCGCTCACCGGGGTGCAGCTGGCCGGCGTAGCCGACCGGGTCGCCGGCCCACCGGGAGGAGTTGTCGATAGTGATCCAGTCGGGGACCACGCCCTTGCTGCCGCCGATCCACAGGACCCGGCAGCGGGAGGTCAGCCGGGTCAGCGGCGTGGTGTCCGCCTCCACGGTGGCCCCGTCGGGGATCCGGTCGAGGAGCCGCTCGATGGCGGTGACCCGGTCGGGCTTCTCGTACGTACGCGCCTCCGCGAGCTTCGCGGTCGGCATGGCCGTCGCGGCCAGGGCGAGACCGGCGGCGAGGACGGCGGTGGGCAGCTGGAGGGAGTACGCGCGCAGCCGCGGCCGCTCGCTGCGCCGGAAGGTGTCGACGGCGTCGACGAGGGCGAGGGAGACGACGGGCATGAGCACGGCGCTGTAGTGCCAGTCGGTGGACCAGTAGTGGTCGTCCCCGGACAGGAACCGCCAGCCGAGGGTGGGCGCGGCGGCCAGCAGCAGCGGCGAGCGCAGGGCGAGCAGCCCGGAGGTGGGGATCAGCACCCACCCCAGGGTGGCGAGCTTCGTGCCGGTGCCGGCGAACGGGCCGCCGCCGTCGATCTTGTGCCAGTAGCCGTAACCCTCGGTCGCGAAGGCCGGTATGAAGACGGTGAACACGAGGACGGCGAAGACGGCGCCGAAGGCGGCGACGCCGAGCGCGGTCCACGCGGTCCGGCGGTCGGTGGTCCATGCCCGCCAGGCCACGACCACGGCCAGGGCGGCGAGCGTGAAGCCGAGGTCCTCCTTGACGAGGACCAGCGGGAGCGCCCACAGCAGCGCGGCCCGCCAGCGCCGGGCGAGCACCGCCTCCAGGGAGAAGGCCAGCAGGGGCACGGCGAAGGCGATCTCGTGGAAGTCGAACTCCACCGCCCGCTGGACGCCCCAGGACAGCCCGTACGCGATGCCGATCGCGCTCCCGCGGGCCCGGCCCAGGAGCCGTCCGGCCGCCCTGGTGACGGGGACGGCGGAGAGCGCGAACAGCGCGGCCTGCACGACGAGCAGGGTGAGCGGGCCGGGGAAGAGCCGGTAGACGGGGGCGACCAGCGCGATGATCGGGCTGAAGTGGTCGCCGAGGATGTTGGCCCCCGGCCCCTTCAGGTCCGCGACGGGCTCCTGCAGGTGCGCGTACGCGCGGATCGCCTGCTCGAAGATGCCCAGGTCCCACGAGGCCCAGTCCATCCGCCGGAACCGCCCGACGGAGAGGACGAGGTACACGAGGAACAGGCCGCCCGCGACCGCGTATGGTCCGCCCCACCGGCCCCCGACCGGATTCGCCCGAGCAGGCTTCGCCTGGACCGGTTTCGCCTCCGCCGGGTCCGGCCGCGCCGGATCCGGCGCGGCTTCCGGCCGGACCATGGCATCGCTCGTCACGGCCTTCGTGCCCCCTCGGCGAGCTCGGACGTCAGTACCTCGACATCGTAGAGGGGTGCGAACGCACCCCCGGTTGCTCCCACGGGCCCTCCGGTCCGGGCCCGTGCGGGCGCCGGCGCCGTCACCCGCACGGGCGACCTGAATCCCCCGCGCGTGGCGGCGGGGCGCGTCGTAGGGTGGGAACCCCCGGCCCGTGCGACGTGTCGGGCCCTTCGCGTTGCCCCTTCACCGGACGGAAAGCCTCCTTCATGAGCCTGCACGGACTGCTCGACGCCGTCACCCGGGACCCGGCCCTCGCCGAGGCGGTCACCGCGGCCGGGGACGGCAAGCGCATGCACGTGGACCTGGTCGGCCCCGCCGCCGCGCGGCCCTTCGCGATCGCCGCGCTGGCCCGGCGGACCGAGCGGACGGTGCTCGCGGTCACCGCCACCGGGCGCGAGGCCGAGGACCTGGCCGCTGCCCTGCGCTCCCTGCTGCCCCCCGACGAGGTGGTGGACTACCCGTCCTGGGAGACGCTCCCGCACGAGCGGCTCAGCCCGCGCAGCGACACCATGGGCCGCCGGCTCGCCGTCCTGCGCCGGCTCGTGCACCCCAGCAAGGACGATCCGGCGGCCGGGCCGGTGAGCGTGATCGTCGCTCCCATCCGGTCCGTGCTCCAGCCGCAGGTCAAGGGGCTCGGGGACCTGGTGCCGGTCAGCCTGCGCCAGGGCGGGAGCGCCGACCTCGGGGAGGTCACGGCGGCGCTGGCCGCCGCCGCGTACGCGCGCGTCGAGCTCGTCGAGAAGCGCGGGGAGTTCGCCGTGCGCGGCGGCATCCTCGACGTGTTCCCGCCCACCGAGGAACACCCGCTGCGCATCGAGTTCTGGGGCGACGAGGTCGAGGAGATCCGTTACTTCAAGGTCGCCGACCAGCGCTCGCTGGAGGTCGCCGAGCACGGGCTGTGGGCCCCGCCCTGCCGCGAGCTGCTGCTGACCGAGGCCGTACGGGAGCGGGCCGCGGCCCTTGCCGTGGCCCATCCCGAGCTCGGAGAGCTGCTGAACAAGATCGCCGAGGGGATCGCGGTCGAGGGCATGGAGTCCCTGGCCCCGGTCCTCGTCGACGACATGGAGCTGCTGATCGACGTCCTGCCCGCCGGTTCGATGGCCGTGGTCTGCGACCCCGAGCGGGTGCGCACCCGGGCCGCCGACCTGGTCGCGACGAGCCAGGAGTTCCTGATGGCCTCCTGGGCGGCCACGGCGGGCGGCGGCGAGGCCCCCATCGACGTCGGCGCGGCCTCGCTGCGCGGGATCGCGGACGTCCGCGACCGGGCCCGCGAGCTGAACATGATGTGGTGGTCGGTCTCCCCCTTCGCCGCCGACGAGACGGTGGGCGGCGACACCCTGAAGCTCGGCATGCACGCGCCGGAGGCCTACCGCGGCGACACCGCCCGGGCGCTGGCCGACACCAAGGGCTGGATCGCCGACGGCTGGCACACCGTCTACCTCACCGAGGGCCACGGCCCGGCCGCCCGTACCGTCGAGGTGCTCGGCGGCGAGGGCATCCCGGCCCGGCTGGAGGCCGAGCTCCGCACCCTGGAGCCGTCGATCGTCCACGTCGCCTGCGGCTCGGTCGACAACGGGTTCGTCGACCCGGCCCTGAAGCTCGCCGTCCTCACCGAGACGGACCTGACCGGGCAGCGCACCGCCACCAAGGACCTGGGCCGGATGCCGACCCGGCGCCGCAAGACGATCGACCCGCTGACCCTGGAGGCCGGCGACTACATCGTCCACGAGCAGCACGGCGTCGGCCGCTACGTCGAGATGGTCCAGCGGACCGTGCAGGGCGCCACCCGCGAGTACCTGCTGGTGGAGTACGCGCCGGCCAAGCGCGGCCAGCCCGGCGACCGGCTCTACATCCCCACCGACCAGCTGGAGCAGGTCACCAAGTACGTGGGCGGCGAGGCCCCGACCCTGCACCGGCTCGGCGGCGCCGACTGGACCAAGACCAAGGCGCGCGCGAAGAAGGCCGTCAAGGAGATCGCCGCCGACCTCATCAAGCTGTACAGCGCCCGCATGGCGGCCCCCGGCCACACCTTCGGCCCGGACACCCCCTGGCAGCGCGAGCTGGAGGACGCCTTCCCGTACGCGGAGACGCCCGACCAGCTCACGACCATCGCCGAGGTCAAGGAGGACATGGAGAAGTCCGTCCCCATGGACCGGCTGATCTGCGGCGACGTCGGCTACGGCAAGACCGAGATCGCTGTGCGCGCCGCCTTCAAGGCGGTCCAGGACGGCAAGCAGGTCGCCGTCCTCGTGCCGACCACGCTGCTCGTGCAGCAGCACTTCGGTACCTTCTCCGAGCGGTACGCGCAGTTCCCGGTCAAGGTGAAGGCGCTGTCCCGCTTCCAGAACGAAACCGAGTCCAAGGCCACCCTGGAGGGGCTGAAGGAGGGCTCGGTCGACATCGTGATCGGCACCCACCGCCTGTTCTCGCAGGAGACGAAGTTCAAGGACCTGGGCCTGGTCATCGTCGACGAGGAGCAGCGCTTCGGCGTGGAGCACAAGGAGCAGCTGAAGAAGCTGCGTGCCAACGTCGACGTGCTCACCATGTCCGCGACGCCGATCCCGCGCACCCTGGAGATGGCGGTGACCGGCATCCGCGAGATGTCGACGATCACCACCCCGCCGGAGGAGCGGCACCCGGTGCTCACCTTCGTCGGCCCGTACGAGGAGAAGCAGATCGGCGCGGCCATCCGCCGCGAACTGCTGCGCGAGGGGCAGTGCTTCTACATCCACAACCGGGTCGAGTCCATCGACCGGGCTGCCGCCAAGCTGCGCGAGATCGTGCCCGAGGCGCGGATCGCGACGGCGCACGGCCAGATGTCGGAGCAGGCGCTGGAGCAGGTCGTCGTCGACTTCTGGGAGAAGAAGTTCGACGTCCTCGTCTCGACGACGATCGTCGAGTCCGGCATCGACATCTCCAACGCGAACACCCTGATCGTCGAGCGCGGCGACAACTTCGGCCTGTCCCAGCTGCACCAGCTGCGCGGCCGGGTCGGCCGTGGCCGCGAGCGCGGTTACGCCTACTTCCTCTACCCGCCGGAGAAGCCGCTCACGGAGACCGCGCACGAGCGCCTGGCCACCATCGCCCAGCACACCGAGATGGGCGCGGGCATGTACGTGGCGATGAAGGACCTGGAGATCCGCGGTGCGGGCAACCTGCTCGGCGGCGAGCAGTCCGGTCACATCGCCGGCGTCGGCTTCGACCTCTACATCCGCATGGTCGGCGAGGCCGTCGCCGACTACCGGGCCGCCGTCGAGGGAGGGGTGGAGGAGGAGCCGCCGCTGGAGGTCAAGATCGAGCTTCCGGTCGACGCGCACGTCCCGCACGACTACGCGCCCGGCGAGCGGCTGCGCCTGCAGGCGTACCGGTCCATCGCCTCCGCCAACTCCGAGGCGGACATCAAGGCCGTACGGGAGGAGCTCACCGACCGCTACGGCAAGCTGCCCGAGCCGGTGGAGAACCTGCTGCTGGTGGCCGGGCTGCGGATGCTCGCCCGGGCCTGCGGGGTCGGCGACATCACCCTCCAGGGCAACAACGTCCGCTTCGGCCCGGTGGAGTTGCGCGAGTCGCAGGAGCTGCGCCTCAAGCGCCTCTACCCGGGGACGGTGCTCAAGCCCGCCACCTCGCAGGTGCTGGTCCCGCGCCCGAAGGCGGGCAAGATCGGCGGCAAGCCGGTGGTCGGCCGGGAACTGCTGGCCTGGACGGGGGAGTTCCTCACCACCATCCTCGGCTCGTAGCGTCACTGCCTCCGTCGGGCCCGGGATCGCGAGGTCCCGGGCCCGACGGCACGCGCGTCAGCCGGGGCCGTCCGCGTCGAGGGCGTCGGACGGCCGACGGCGGGTGCCGTGCTGCGAGCGTGCAACGGTTGCGCGCATCCCCTCACTCATGGCCGGGAACGCTGTATACCCTCAGACCCGAAACTTCTTCCGCACGGCCCGTCAGGAGCAGCGATGCACGGCCCCGGCCTTCCGCCGCAGCACGCCCCCCAGTCCACCGACGGGGGCGTGGTGGCACTGCGCGTGGTGTTCATGCTGCTGCCCATCCTGAGCTGCGGCTTCCTGGCCTGGGGTTCGATGCTGCGGCTCGCCCTGGTCACCCGCAAGTCCCGTGACTGGGTGCTGCTGGTGGTCAGCGGTGCGCTCGCCGTCCTGTGGATGACGCTGATCCAGCTCGACCCCACGCCCGACGTCAACGGCTGGCAGGGCAACCTCGGCGCCGGTGGCTCGATCTTCACCGGCTTCGCGATCTGCGTGTACTTCCTCGTCGCCGACATCAAGCACCACGAGGCCAGGAGGGCGGCGCTGCCCGCGTACGGGTACCCGTCCGCGCCCTACGCCCACCCGCAGCAGGCCTCGCCCGGCTACGGGTACCCGCACGCCCAGACGACCGTGCCCCAGCAGCCCGCTGCCGCGCCGGCCCCGCCGCAGGCGCCCCCGCAGCCGACCCCGCCGCCGCGCATCGGGCAGGTCCGCGCCGAGCTCGACGAGCTCAGCGAGCTGCTGCGCAAGCAGACACCGCCGCCCGGCGGCCCCTACCAGGACCCGAACCGGACCGCGATCCAGGACCCGAATCAGTGACCGACCGGCTCATCGGAGACCGCTACCAGCTGGCCTCCATCCTGGGGCAGGGCGGCATGGGCCAGGTCTGGACCGCGTACGACAAGCGCCTGGACCGCCGGGTCGCCGTCAAGCTGCTGCGCCCCGACAAGGTCGCCGGCCCCGGCACCGTCGCCGAGGAGCTGCGCCGCCGCTTCGTGCGCGAGTGCCGGGTGACCGCGCAGGTCGACCACCCCGGCCTGGTCACCGTGCACGACGCCGGCAGCGACGGCGACGAACTGTTCCTCGTCATGGGCTACGTCGAGGGCACCGACCTCGCCGACCACCTCGCCGAGCACGGCCCCTACCCCTGGCAGTGGGCGGTCGCCGTCGTCGCGCAGCTGTGCTCGGTGCTCTCCGCCGTGCACGCGGTGCCGATCGTGCACCGTGACCTGAAGCCCCGCAACGTGATGATCCGCCCGGACGGCACCGTGCTCGTCCTGGACCTCGGTGTGGCCTCGGTGATGGACACCGACACCACCCGCCTCACCAGCACCGGCACACCCATCGGCAGTCCCGCGTACATGGCGCCCGAGCAGGCCATGAGCGGCGCGGTCGGCCCGTACACCGACCTGTACGCGCTGGGCGTGCTGCTCTACGAACTCCTCAGCGGCAACGTCCCCTTCGCGGGATCCACCGCCCTCGGTGTGCTCCACCGCCACCTGTACGAGCCCCCGGCCCTGGTCCGCCCCAAGCGGCCGGAGATCCCGCAGGAGCTGGAGACGCTCCTGATGCGCCTGCTCGCCAAGGACCCGCAGGACCGCCCCGGCTCCGCGCAGGCGGTGTACGAGGCCCGCAAGCTGCTGGACCAGGGGCGGCTCACCCAGGCCGGGGACATCCTCGGCGGCATCCTCCCGGCGGCCGCCGCCGAGCACGGGGAGCACTCCCCGGTGGTCCGCTCCCTGCGCAAGCAGTACGCCGCCACGCTGATGGACGACGGCCAGTACCGCCGCGCCCTGCCGGAACTGCGCCGCCTCGCCGATGAGTTCCCGGCCGGCGACCCGCAGTCCCTGCGCTTTCGCTACGACGCGGCCCAGTGCCTGGAGCAGCTCGGGGAACCGGCCGCCGCCTTGGCGGAGTACCGCTCGCTCCTCCCGCTCTTCGAGAACCACTACGCCAACCCGGACCCGGGGCTGCCCCTGGAGGTCCGCCGCCGGATCGCGCACCTGCTGCTCTCCCTCGGCGACCGGCAGGCGGCCCACGAGACCCTGGCCCGGCTGCTGTTCGACGCGGACCGGCTGCACGGCCCGGCGCACCCCTTCCCCGCCGAGATCCGCCGGACCCTGCACTGGCTGGGTCAGGTGCGCTGACGCCGCTTGATCGCCAGGCCCGCCAGAACGACCAGGGCCAGTCCCGCCGCCGCGGCGCCCGGGAGCAGCCCCGGGGGGCGGAACGAGCAGCTGAGGGTGGTGGTGCGGCCGTCCAGGGGCAGGGCGACCAGTCCCAGATGGGCCGCGGCCGGGCGGCCGTTGCAGGTCCAGCCGGCGATCGCGGGCACGGAGAGGACCGCCGTGCCCGTGGCCCCCGCGGGCAGCTCGGCCCGGATCTGCGAGGAGCCGACGCGCAGGGAGGTAGCCGCCGTGGCGCGCAGGGTGGCCACCGCGGTGTCGAGGCGGGCGCGGTCCAGGCAGGACAGGGTCCACCGCGGGGGCGGGGCCGCGTCGAAGACCAGGGCCGAGGAGGCCCCGTGGGAGACGCCCATCGGCTGCAGGGCCGCCCGGTTGCGGGGGGCGTTGCCGTTCAGGCGGAAGGCCGGCCCGTCCGCGAGGCGGGCAGTCGCGTTGTACTCCGGGGCCCACAGGTAGGCCTCCGTGCCCGCGCGGCAGACACCGGGCGCGAGCGGGTCCTCGTACACCCGGGCGCCCAGCAGCAGTTCCTGGTTGGCGAAGGGGGAGTCGCCGTAGGAGACGGGTGCGCCGGGCGGGCGGGTCGTCACCAGCGGTGGGACCTCGGCGCGGCGGACCGTGCCGTCGGGCTGCAGGCGCGCGCCGACCGCGAAGAGGGCGTCCGTCACCGGGTTGTCGATGCTCTGGACGTTGCGGCCGCGCGAGGTCCAGCCGGCCCCGAGGGCGACCATCGTGTGCGTGAACACCTCCGGGGTGTGGCTGCTGTAGTACGAGCCGCCCTCCCCGCCCAGCAGCATCGGGTCGTTGCCCGACAGGGCGGGCCGGCTCGGGTCGGTGCGGTAGGCCGGCCAGCCCTCGGCGCCGGCCAGTGCCTCGGCGCGCGCGGTGTGGGCCGCCCCCCAGGACGGGTAGTCGTCGAGCCCCCCCAGTTTCCCCTTGTGACCGTAGGCGGTCGTCGCGGCCGCCTGGGCCAGCAGGACCGCGGCCAGCAGCCCGGCCGCCGGGAGCGCCAGCCGGTGGCGCAGCGCCCACCAGGCGGCGCCCGCCAGTGCCAGCCCGCCGGCGAACAGCGCGTACCCCCAGTCCGTCCCGAGCGTGCTCCCGCGCGCCCACAGCACGGCGGCCGCGAGCAGGCCCGCGCCCGCCGCCAGGGCCGGCGGTCGCGGCGGGCCCGCGGCCAGCCCGGTCCAGGCGGCGATCACGGCGATCCCGGCGAGCACGAAGGTCTGCCGGTACGGGCTTCCGTTCGGGGTCGCGAAGAGGTGCCAGGCCAGGTGGGCCGGGGCCCACTGGAGCGAGAGCGCCACGGCCACCGTCAGCCCTGCCCACCACAGCCGGGTGCGCACCGGTACCGCCCGGTGGAACGGCAGCGCGGCGACCAGCAGCAGGGTCCCGGTGCTCACGAAGACGGCGGGGGAGGAGAAGGAGTACGTCGCGGGCAGCAGCCGTGCGAAGAGGTCCGCCCAGGACACCGGCCGGAACTCCTTGACCCACCCCGGGTAGGCCCGGCCCGAGCTGAGGAAGAGGGGAACGAGCACCGGCGCCGCGAGCACGATCCCGAGCAGGGTCGTCCCGGCCGCCCGGCCGATCACCGCCGCCCGGGTCCGCAGGTCCTCCCGGGTCAGTACCACCCGTACCACCAGTACCAGCGCGGCACCGAGCGTCGCCATGTAGGCGGTGTAGAAGTTCGCCGTCCAGCAGACGGCGACGACGAGCGGCGCGAGCAGGAGCCGACGCCCGCGCAGGGCCCATTCGCCGGTCAGGCACAGCAGGGGGAAGGCGATCAGCCCGTCCAGCCACATCGGGTTGTAGGAGGCCTCGATCACCGACCAGCCGCACAGCGCGTACGACGCCCCGAGCAGGCCCGCCGCCCACCACGGGCCGCGTCGGTGGGTGCGCAGCAGCCAGGCCATCGCCGCCGCCGCGACCGCCGTCTTGAGCACGGTGACGACGTACACCGCGAGGTCTATGTCCGCGCGCGGGAAGAGCCCGACGAGGACGGAGAGCGGGCTGGTCAGGTAGGTGCCCAGGTCGGGCAGGAAGCTGGTGCCGTACCCGGACTGCCAGTTGAACAGCAGCCCGCCCTCCGCACGGCCGTGCAGGAGGTCCCACAGGTGCGCGTGGAAGGGTACGAACTGATTGCCGAGGTCGTTGATGCTGCGGTGGCGCGATCCGTACGGGAAGACGCGGGCGGCGGCGTCCCCTGCGCACACGGCCACCGCTGTGAGCAGGGCGGCGAGCGCCGAGCCGGACAGGCTCAGGCGGCGCGGCGAGCGGTGCTGTGAGCGGTGCGGTGTCGACATGGTGGGCCGACCCTGGCACCACCGGGGGACCGAAGGATGGCCGCCAGATGAACGCGCACCCCGACACCTCGGGAATCGTTGGTCGAACCGGTGGCTCGGACCACCCGGACTGCATACCATCGATCACCGCACGGCCCTTGTGCACCGACGCACAATCTCCCGGCCCTGGAGGCTCCTTTGCACCGTCGCACAGCGCTCTCCGTCTCCGCCGCCCTGCTCCTGGCGGCGCCCCTGCTGTCCGCCTGCTCGGGCGAGGCCCGGCCCGGCACCGCGGCCGTCGTCGGCGGCGAACGGATCACCACCTCCGCCCTCCAGGCCCAGGTCAACGACGTCCGCGCGGCGCAGAACCGCACCGGGCAGGCCGCCGCCGAGCTCATCGCGAGCACCCCCAACCTGGAGCGGCAGAAGCTCGACTCGATGCTCCAGAGCCACGTCATCGACAAGATGGCCGCGACCGCCGGGATCTCCGTCTCCGCCAAGGAGATCGAGGACGAGCGCACGGCGTACGTGGACGAGAACAAGGGGACCGAGCAGTTCGAGGCGCTGCTCCTGCAGAAGGGGGCCATGGCCCCCGGCCAGGTCGACCGCTTCCTGCGGGACCGGGTCCTGCTGACCAAGCTGACCGCGAAGTACGGCCAGGGGAAGCTGGAGGAGCCCGCCCGGGCCGCCGCGACCGACCTGCACATCGAGGTCAACCCGCGCTACGGCTCCTGGGACGTCAAGCAGATCAAGCTCGGCGTCGGCGAGACCCCCTGGGTCACCCAGTGGACCCGGCCCGAGCAGGCACCCGCCGGAGCCTGACGCGCCCGGCCGGAGGTAGGTTCGGAGGGTGACCGAGCACTCCGAGCCCACCGCCGCCGAGCCCACGGGCCGCATCGTCCTGCTGACCACCAGCCACCGGGTCGCCCCCGGCGTGCTGTCCTGGCCGGCGTGGCAGACCCTGCACGCCGCGGACCGGGTGCTGTGCGCCGATCCCGGCCACCCGCAGCTGCCGTACCTGCGGGAGGCGGGCATCGAGGTGGCGTTCGGTACCCCGGACGCGCACGAGCTGGTCGAGGCCTGCGCGGGCGGCCGCACGGTCGTGCTGCTCCCGAGCGGGGAGGGCGACCGGCGCCTGACCGACGGGCTGGCCCGGCTGGCCGGCTCGGGCCGTGTCTCCATGCCCGACCTGGAGCTGCTGCCCGGCTCGTACGATCTGCCCGGCGCGCGCCTGCTCGACCTGGTCCAGGTGATGGACCGGGTCCGGCGCGAGTGCCCGTGGACCTCGCAGCAGACCCACGAGGGCCTGGCCAAGTACGCGATCGAGGAGGCGTACGAACTCGTCGAGGCCATCGAGGACGGGGACCGGGAGGAGCTGCGCGAGGAGCTCGGCGACGTCCTGCTCCAGGTGGTCTTCCACGCGCGGATCGCGGAGGAGGGCGGCGGCGGTGACGAGGACGGCGAGGACGGCGAGGACGCCGCCGGGGCCTTCTCCATCGACGACGTGGCCGCGACCCTCGTGGAGAAGCTGATCCGCCGCCACCCGCACGTCTTCGGCGACGCGGAGGCCGAGACCCCGGAGGACGTGAGCGCGCACTGGCAGCGCACCAAGGCGGTGGAGAAGCAGCGGGAGTCGGTCACCGACGGGATCCCGGTGGGCCAGCCCGGTCTGGCGCTCGCGGCCAAGCTCGCGGGCCGGGTCCGTACGGGCGGCGTGGCCGTGGAGCTGCCCCGCGGCGAGGGCATCGGGTACGAACTGCTGGCCCTGGCGGCACGCGCCGAGGCGGCGGGGACCGACCCCGAGACCGCGCTGCGCGCGGCGGCCCGCGTCTACCGGGACGCGATCCGCGCCGCCGAGGGCGTCGGCGCGTAGAACCGGCGGGGTTCAGTCGCTCTCGTGGTCCTGGGGCGCGCGGCCCGCGGGGTTGTGCCAGTGCGGCGACGGGCGGTTCAGGAACCACTCGCCGAAGCCCAGCGGGCGGCCTCCGGGCCCCTGGCCCTTGCCGGCGGCGGGTACGGAGTCGTGGAAGAGGCGGCCGGGGCGGGCGCCCAGCTCCTGGAGGAGGTGGGCGGTCTCCTCGACGAACGGCGGCGGGCCGCTGAGGTAGACGTCCTGGTCCGGCCACAGGCCGCGGTGGCCGAGCGCGGTCGCGAGCCGGTCGGTGGCCTGGTTGCGGTGCTGCCCGGGGGCGGGCGTGATGTAGGTGACGCCGAGCCAGCGGCAGGAGGCGGCGTACGCGTCGATGAGCGGGCGGTCGTAGAGGTGCGCGCCGTCCCGCGCCACCACGAAGAGCCGTACGTCCTGATCGGGCGGATGTTCCGCGAGGTCCTCCAGCATGGCCCGGATGGGAGCCCAGCCGGTGCCCGCGGCGATGAAGCTGACGGGGCGGTCGGAGCGGCGGAAGGTCAGCCGCCCGCCGGCGACGCCGAGCCGCAGGACGTCGCCCGGCTGCGTTTCGCGGACCAGGGCGGTGCTGAGGCGCCCCCGGTCGATCCGGCTGACGTGGAGGTCGACGGTGCCGTCGGGGCGGGGGGCGTTGCCGATGGAGTAGGTGCGCCACGTCGTGGGGACCCGCTCGCTGCTCACGCTCGTGTACTGGCCGGGGAGATAGGGGAAGGGGGCGTGCGGCCGGAGCGTCAGCACGCCGATGTCCGGCCCGTACTGGAGGTGGCGCACGACCTCCGCGTCCCACCACGGCGGGTCCTCGCTCGCGTCGGCGCCGGCGATCATCGCGTCGGCGATCACCTGGTAGGCCTCGGCCCAGGCCTTCTCCACCCGCGGGGTCCAGGCCTCTCCGGAGGTCTCGGCGAGGGCGGCCAGGAGGCTGCAGCCCACGGCCGCGTAGTGCTCGGCGCGGGCCAGGAACTTGCGGTGGTCGCGCCCCAGGTCGTGTAGATAGGGGACGAGGCTCTCGTCGTCGGCATGGGCGATCACGTGGGTGAGCGCGGCGAAGAGGCGGTCCCGCTGCCGCTCCATGTCCTCGAAGGAGGCCGGGAAGAGGTCACGGATCCCGGGGTTGTGCCAGAAGAGGTGGGAGTAGAAGAACTTGACCGCGTGCTCGGCCCGCCTCTCCACCACCGCGAAACTGCTTTTCAAGATCCTCACATCCACAAAACCGAAAGTAGGAATGTCGGGGGAGGTGAGGTCAAGTGATGGGTGATCTGCGGACAGCCGCGACGAACGGGCCATATGGGACGGCGCTCCTGCGCCGGGATACGGTCGTGCCGTGCATGAGCAGACCCCCGCAGACCCCGCCGACACCGCTTCCGCCGAGGGCCCGACCCTCTTCGACTGGGAGTTCGCGACCGACCCCTACCCGGCCTACGCCTGGCTGCGCGAGCACTCTCCGGTGCACCGCACCAAGCTCCCCAGCGGGGTCGACGCCTGGCTGGTCACCCGGTACGCCGACGCCCGCCAGGCCCTCGCCGACCAGCGGCTGAGCAAGAACCCGGCGCACCACGCGGAGCCCGCGCACGCCAAGGGCAAGACCGGGATCCCGGGGGAGCGCAAGGCGGAGCTGATGACGCACCTGCTCAACATCGACCCGCCGGACCACACGCGGCTGCGGCGGCTGGTGTCGAAGGCGTTCACCCCGCGCCGCGTCGCCGAATTCACCCCGCGGGTGCAGGCGCTCACCGACCACCTGATCGACGCCTTCGCGGCGAAGGGGGAGGCGGACCTCATCCACGAGTTCGCCTTCCCGCTCCCCATCTACGCCATCTGCGAGATGCTCGGGGTACCGAGCGAGGACCAGGACGACTTCCGCGACTGGGCCGGGATGATGATCCGCCACGGCGGCGGTCCGCGCGGCGGGGTCGCCCGGTCGGTGAAGCAGATGCGGACCTATCTCGGCGAACTCATCCACCGCAAAAGGGATGATCTGGGCAATGACCTCATCTCCGACCTGATCCGGGCGAGCGACCACGGCGACCACCTCACGGAGGCCGAGGCCACCGCCATGGCCTTCATCCTGCTCTTCGCCGGCTTCGAGACGACCGTGAACCTCATCGGCAACGGCGTCCACTCCCTCTTCATGAACCCGGGCCAGCGCGAGCGCCTCCAGCGCTCCCTCGCCGCCGGCGAGACCGGGCTGCTGGCCACCGGGGTCGAGGAACTCCTGCGCTACGACGGCCCCGTGGAGCTGGCGACGTGGCGGTTCGCCACCGAGCCGCTGGCCCTCGGCGGGCAGCGCATCGAGGCCGGAGACCCGGTCCTGGTCGTCCTCGCCGCCGCGGACCGCGATCCCGAGCGGTTCGCGGAGCCGGATACCCTCGACCTCTCCCGGACCGACAACCAGCACCTCGGGTACGGGCACGGCATCCACTACTGCCTGGGCGCTCCGCTCGCGCGACTCGAAGGGCAGACGGCGCTCGCCACGCTGCTGACGCGTCTGCCCGATCTGGAACTCGCTGTTCCACCTCAAGACCTGCGCTGGCGCGGGGGGTTGATCATGCGGGGGCTACGTACTCTTCCCGTTCGGTTCGCGGCTCAAAACACTTGCACGGCTTCTGATGAAAAGTCAGATCCCGCTTGAACTTGTGACAATCGTTCGAAGGCCGCTAGGTTCTGCCGTTACCCCGCTGTTATGCGAAAGGTGCACCCTCATGCGTTCCGGGAACGGCCGCCACAGACGCCCCCGCCAGGTCCCCGCGCTGGTAGTCACAGCCGGAGTCACTGGCTCCGCGCTGGCTCTGCCGCTGCTAGCCGCCACCAATGCCACCGCTGCCGACACGGCGACCTGGGACAAGGTCGCCGAGTGCGAGAGCGGCGGCTCCTGGAGTGCCAACTCCGGCAGCGGCGCGTACGGCGGGCTGCAGTTCACCCAGGAGGAGTGGCAGAACGCCGGCGGACTCGACTTCGCCGAGCGGGCCGACCTCGCGAGCCGGTCCCAGCAGATCGCCGTGGCCGAGCGGGTGCTGGCCTCGCAGGGGCCGCAGGCGTGGCCGCTGTGCGCCACCTCGGCCGGGCTGGAGCAGCAGGGCCCCGCCGCCAAGGTGGACCCGGGCCTGCCCGGCACCTCCGGTCCGATCGCCCCCTCGCCGTCCCGCCCGGACGACGCGGTGCCGTCCACCACCGGCGGCGAGCCGGCCAAGGACTTCGGCGCCCCGACCCACGCGGCGCCCAGCCCGACCGGCAGCCCCTTCCTGATCCCCGACGCACCGTCCGTCGGACTGCCCGTCATGCCGGCGCCGGACGCTCCGACGACGCCGCCCGCCGACCCGTCCCAGCCGGCGCTCCCGGACACCCCGGGCACCACGCCGCTGCCGCCCGTCGACCCGACGGCTCCGACCCTCCCGGTGG
>NZ_JARAYQ010000091.1:0-29399 GCF_033794505.1 Streptomyces sp. MB09-01
AAAGGAACCTCATCCACCGAAGTGGACGGGGTATCAACTTCTGGCGTTGATTTTTGGCACGCTGTTGAGTTCTCAAGGAACGGACGCTTCCTTTGTACTCACCCTCTCGGGCTTTCCTCCGGGCTTTCGTTCTGTGTTCTTGCGTTTCCGACTCTATCAGACTCTTTCGGGCCCGATTTCCTCGATGCTTTCCAGTTCCTGCACTTTCGCGCTTTCCCTTTCCGGCGATTCCGACTCTATCAGATTCTTTCCGGGCCGTTTCCGGCTGGAGTCGAATTCCGATGGCCTTCGGAGGGCCTTTCCCTTTCGGGCGGATCAGACTTTATCAGGTCTCCCTGGTCTGGATTCACACCCGCTCGCGCGAACCGTCCGGACACACGTGTGTACCCGGATGCCGTGCGAGGTGGAGACGTAAACGTACTGGAGCGGGGCCCCCAGATGCAAATCCAGTTGCCCCGCTCCCGTTAGGCCGTTACGGCGAGGCTCAGACCTCGACCACGACCGGGAGGATCATCGGGCGGCGGCGGTAGCCGTCCGAGACCCACTTGCCCATCGTGCGGCGGATCAGCTGCTGGATCTGGTGCGGCTCGGCGACGCCGTCGGCCGCGGCGCGGGCGATGGCTTCCTCGATCTTCGGGATGACCGATCCGAAGGCCGAGTCGTCGATGCCGGAGCCGCGGGCCTGGATGTTCGGGCCGCTGACGACCTTGCCCGTGCTGCTGTCGACCACGACGTAGACCGAGATGATGCCCTCGTCGCCGAGGATCTTGCGGTCCTTGAGGTGGACTTCCGTGACGTCGCCGACCGAGAGGCCGTCCACGTACACGTAGCCGGCCTGGACCTTTCCGGAGATCCGGGCCTTGCCGTCGATCAGGTCGACCACCACGCCGTCCTCGGCGATGACGATGCGGTCCTTCGGGACGCCCGTCATGGCACCCAGCTCGGCGTTGGCGCGCAGGTGGCGCCATTCGCCGTGGACCGGCATCAGGTTCCGCGGCTTGCAGATGTTGTAGAAGTACAGCAGCTCGCCGGCCGAGGCATGGCCCGAGACGTGCACCTTGGCGTTGCCCTTGTGCACGACGTTGGCGCCCCAGCGGGTCAGGCCGTTGATCACGCGGTAGACCGCGTTCTCGTTGCCCGGGATCAGGGACGACGCCAGGATGACGGTGTCGCCGGGGACGATCCGGATCTGGTGGTCGCGGTTGGCCATGCGGGACAGGGCCGCCATAGGCTCGCCCTGCGAACCCGTGCAGACCAGGACGACCTCGTGGGCCGGCAGGTCGTCGAGGGTCTTGACGTCCACGACGAGACCGGCCGGGACCCTCAGGTAGCCCAGGTCGCGGGCGATGCCCATGTTGCGGACCATCGAGCGGCCTACGAAGGCGACCCGGCGGCCGTACTCGTGGGCGGCGTCGAGGATCTGCTGGATCCGGTGCACGTGGCTGGCGAAGCTGGCCACGATGATCCGGTTGTGGGCGTTCGCGAACACCGTGCGCAGGACGTTGGAGATCTCGCGCTCGGGCGGGACGAAGCCCGGGACCTCGGCGTTCGTCGAGTCCGAGAGGAGGAGGTCGATGCCCTCTTCGCTCAGACGCGCGAAGGCGTGCAGGTCGGTGAGGCGCTTGTCCAGCGGGAGCTGGTCCATCTTGAAGTCGCCGGTGGCGACGACCAGGCCCGCGGGGGTCCGGATCGCGACGGCCAGGGCGTCGGGGATGGAGTGGTTGACCGCGATGAACTCGCAGTCGAAGGGACCCAGGGCCTCGCGCTCGCCTTCCTTCACCTCGAGGGTGTAGGGGCGGATGCGGTGCTCCTGGAGCTTCGCCTCGATGAGGGCCAGCGTCAGCTTGGAGCCGATCAGCGGGATGTCCGGCTTCTCCCGGAGGAGGTAGGGGACGGCGCCGATGTGGTCCTCGTGACCGTGCGTGAGCACGATGCCCTCGATGTCGTCGAGGCGGTCCCGGATGGACGAGAAGTCCGGCAGGATCAGGTCGATGCCCGGCTGCTCCTCCTCGGGGAAGAGGACGCCGCAGTCGACGATCAGCAGGCGACCGTCGAACTCGAAGACGGTCATGTTGCGGCCGATCTCGCCGAGACCACCCAGGGGGGTGACCCTGAGGCCGCCCTTGGGCAGCTTCGGCGGCGGACCGAGTTCCGGATGCGGATGGCTCAAAAGTGTCTCCTCACCACGCACGCCACGTACCCGGAAGGCACGTGGCGCGCATGTCATTCGTGCACTTGCTGTTGTCTGTTCTGTATTTGTTCGTCGTGCTTATTCAGTTGTGAAGTCTTGTCAGAGCTGTACCCCGCCGGCAGCAAGATCGATCTTGAGCTGCGCCGTCTCTTCGGCGGTCAGTTCGATCAGCGGCAGCCGGAGCGGGCCCGCGGGCAGGCCCTGCAGGTTCAGCGCGCCCTTGGTGGTCATGACGCCCTGGGTGCGGAACATACCGGTGAAGACCGGGAGCAGCTTCTGGTGGATCTCGGCGGCCTTCTGGACGTCTCCGCCCAGGTGGGCCTCCAGCATGGCGCGCAGCTCGGGGGTGACCACGTGGCCGACCACGGAGACGAAGCCGACCGCGCCGACCGAGAGGAGCGGCAGGTTTAGCATGTCGTCGCCCGAGTACCAGGCCAGGCCGCTCCGTGCGATGGCCCAGCTGGCGCGGCCGAGGTCGCCCTTGGCGTCCTTGTTGGCAACGATACGGGGGTGCTCGGCCAGGCGTACGAGAGTTTCCGTCTCGATCGGGACACCGCTGCGGCCCGGGATGTCGTAGAGCATGACCGGCAGCTCGGCGGCGTCGGCGATGGCCGAAAAATGCCGGTACAGGCCCT
Organism: Streptomyces sp. MB09-01; assembly: GCF_033794505.1. NCBI lineage: Bacteria > Bacillati > Actinomycetota > Actinomycetes > Kitasatosporales > Streptomycetaceae > Streptomyces > Streptomyces sp. MB09-01. The sequence goes on from NZ_JARAYQ010000091.1 coordinate 2,827, forward strand.
CCTGCGGCGGCTTGCTGTAGTACGGGGTGACGGCGAGCAGGCCGTGGGCGCCGGTGCGCTCGGCCTGGCGGGCCAGTTCCATGCTGTGGCGGGTGTCGTTGGTGCCGATGCCGGCGACCACGTGGGCGCGGTCCCCGACGGCTTCGAGTACGGCTCGTACGAGGTCGTTTTTCTCCGCGTCGGTGGTGGTCGGCGACTCACCGGTGGTGCCGTTGATGATCAGGCCGTCGTTGCCTGCGTCCACCAAGTGGACGGCGAGCTGCTGCGCGCCGTCGAGGTCGAGTGCGCCATCCGCCGCGAACGGCGTGATCATGGCGGTGAGGACCCGCCCGAAGGGGGTCTGCGGAGTCGAGATCGGAGCCATGGGTAACACGCTACTCGCTGCCATGCTCGCAGTGTCCCCTCGGGGGACGTCAACGGGGTGTGCCGCCCGCGGCGGCCGGGGGGAGGTATTGGACGCCGGCACTGCCTGCTCGGGGGTTCAAGCAGTGCCGGGTCCGTTTGATCAGCCTAGATGAAGTTTACGAAACGTCGCAATACGGACACTTAGGACTTGACGCAGCACATCTGTACGCTGCGGGAACAACGGGCCTTACGGGGCCACGCGCCCGTTGCCGTTGTAGGCCGCGTACGTGAGCGGCATGAGCTTCGCCCAGTGCTGCTCCATCTTCTCGCCGACCATCTCGATCTCCCGCTGCGGGAAGGACGGCACCGTCGCGAGCTCGTGCTGGGTGCGCAGGCCGAGGAAGTGCATCAGCGAGCGCGCGTTGCAGGTGGCGTACATCGAGGAGAAAAGACCGACCGGCAGGACCGAACGGGCAACCTCGCGGGCCACGCCCGCGGCGAGCATCTCCTGGTAGGCCTCGTAGGCCCGCACGTAGGAGTCCTCCATGACGCGGCCGGTCAGCTCCTGCTGCGCCTGGGTGCCCTCGACGAAGACGTACTTGCCCGGGCGGCCCTCCTGGACCAGCTTGCGCTCCGCGTCCGGGACGTAGAAGACCGGCTCCAGCTCCCTGTAGCGGCCCGATTCCTCGTTGTACGACCAGCCCACGCGGTGACGCATGAACTCCCGGAAGACGAAGATCGGGGCGCTGATGAAGAAGGTCATCGAGTTGTGCTCGAAGGGGCTGCCGTGGCGGTCGCGCATCAGGTAGTTGATCAGGCCCTTGGAACGCTCCGGGTCCTTCTGCAGCTCCTCGAGGGACTGCTCGCCGGCCGTGGAGACGCGCGCGGCCCACAGCACGTCGGAGTCGGCGGCGGAGTGCTTCACCAGCTCCACCGTCACGTCACTGCGGAAGCTGGGTTTCAGATCTGAAGCGGCGGTCTCGCTCACCGGGGGTCCTTCCAAACGTGCGTTCCTCGGGCGCGCCCACTCTACGGCGCCCCTCGCGGGTCCTTGCGCAAACGCACGCGCACGGCCGACCCCTCACAGCTGACGCACAGCCATGAAATCTGGTGAATGTCCCGAAATCCGGCACCGATTGACCGGTTCGTTCGTCCTACATGGCAGAACCCCCACCCCACCATCCCGAGGAGATTCGCTCTGATGTTCCTCCGGCGCGAAGCCGTCCCGTTCGCTTTCGTCTCCGAGGCCGACCGTTTCCGAAGCAACGTCACTCCGCCGCCGCGCGAGCGTGTGAGCCGGACCCAGATGGCCGCCCGTAGTCTGGTCGGACTGACCGTGATTGCGGGGCTCGCCGGCTCACTGCTCTTCGGCATGCCCGCGCTGCAGCCGAACAAGGCGCCGGAGAAGTCGCAGCGGTCGGAGGCGTCCGAGGGGCGGTAGCCTCACGGGCACAGTCCAACCGAACGTGCATGTGAGTGAGGTCCAGCCGTGCCCCTGCCCTTCCTGACGGCCGACGGCGCATCCGATGCGGATGACGACGACGAGGTCCTGGCCCATGCCGACCACGACCGCTGGCGCCGTCCCTACCGGCCCGGCCCCTGGCGCGTGGCCATCTCCGCGCTGCTGCTCCTGCTGTCCGCCTTCATGCTGCTGGCCACGATGATCATCGCCTTCGCCGGTGCGTGGGGCGGGGCCGGCGTCTGCCTGGCGGCCGCCCTCGTGGTCGTCGGGTCGGCGGTGCAGACGCTGCGCGTGGGGGTGTGGGTGAGCCGTGCGGGGCTGCGCCGGGTGGGCTTCTTCGTGACCCGCACGGTCAAGTGGAGCGAGGTCGCCGAGGTCCGTACGGTGCAGCAGCCGGTGCGCTGGCTCGGACTGCCCAGGACCGTACAGGGCCAGGCGCTGACGATGGCACGGCGCGACGGCGCGGAGCCGGCCGTGCCGGTGCTGCTGACCGACCACAACGCCGATTTCCTGTCGCGGGCCGAGGCCTTCGACCGGGCGGCCGACACGGTGGGTGCCTGGGCCGACGAGTACCGGCCCGTGCCCGCCTGATCCGCCGCGGCGCGCCCCGGGAAGCCCGTACAGGTGTCAGACCTGTACGGGCTTCTTGTCGTGCAGGGCGATCGCCCGCTGCATGGCCTTGCGCGCTCGCGGGGTGTCCCGGGCGTCGTGGTAGGCGACGGCGAGCCGGAACCAGCTGCGCCAGTCCCCCGGCGCGTCCTCGGTCTCGGCCTTGCGGCGCGCGAAGACCTCGTCGGCGGAATCCCGCAGGATCCGCCCGTACGCGTCCCGCTCCAGCTCGTCGACGGGCAGCCCGCCCTCGGCCTCCAGCTCGGTCGCGAGGTGGTTGGCCCTGGTGACGAACTGCGTGTTCTTCCAGAGGAACCAGACGCCGATGACCGGCAGGATCAGCACGGCCACACCGAAGGTGACGGTGAGCCAGGTGCCGTGCTGGATCAGCATCAGGCCCCGGCTGCCGACCAGGACGAAGTAGACGACCAGGACGGCGGCCGTGAGGAAGTACGTGATCTTCGCGCGCATCGTGAAATCAGTCCGGTCAGCCCAGGTCGAGGAAGTGTTCCAGGCCGAAGGTGAGGCCCGGGGTCTGCGTCACGCGCCGCGCACCGAGCAGGATGCCCGGCATGAAGCTGCTGTGGTGCAGGGAGTCGTGACGGATGGTCAGGGTCTCGCCCTCGCCGCCGAGGAGCACCTCCTGGTGGGCCAGCAGCCCGCGCAGGCGGACGGCGTGCACCGGGACGCCGTCGACGTCCGCGCCACGGGCCCCGTCGAGGGCCGTGGCGGTGGCGTCGGGCTGCGCGCCGAGGCCGGCCTCGGCGCGGGCGGCCGCGATGAGCTGCGCCGTACGGGTCGCCGTACCGGAGGGCGCGTCGACCTTGTTGGGGTGGTGCAGCTCGACGACCTCGACGGACTCGAAGTAGCGGGCGGCCTGGGCGGCGAACTTCATGGTGAGGACGGCGCCGATGGAGAAGTTCGGGGCGATGAGCACACCGGTCGCCGGGGAGCCGGCGAGCCAGGTGTTCAGCTGGGCGAGGCGGTCCTCGGTCCAGCCGGTGGTGCCGACCACTCCGTGGATTCCGTGGCGGATGAGGAAGTCCAGGTTCCCCATCACCGAGGCCGGGGTGGTCAGCTCGACCGCGACCTGGGCGCCGGCCTCGGCCAGCGTCTCCAGCTTGTCGCCACGGCCCAGGGCTGCCACCAGCTCCATGTCGTCGGCGGCCTCGACCGCCTTGACCGCCTCGGCGCCGATGCGGCCCTTGGCGCCGAGGACTGCCACGCGCAGCTTGCTCATATTGCTTCCTCACTCACGTACGGAACTAGGCGACCGCTTCGTCGAGACGGGCGGCCTGCTTCTCCTTCAGCGGGCCGATCACCGCGAGCGAGGGCCGCTGGGCCAGTACATCCTGTGCGACCGAGCGGACGTCGTCCGGGGTCACCGAGGCGATCCGGGCCAGCATGTCGTCGACCGACATCTGGTCGCCCCAGCACAGCTCGCTCTTGCCGATGCGGTTCATGATCGCGCCGGTGTCCTCCAGGCCGAGGACGGTGGATCCGGACAGCTGGCCGATGGCCCGCTTGATCTCGTCGTCCGGGAGGCCCTCCGTCGCGACCTTGTCGAGCTCGTCGCGGCAGATCCGGAGCACGTCGTGGACCTGGTTGGGCCGGCAGCCGGCGTACACGCCGAACAGGCCGGTGTCGGCGAAGGCCGAGGTGTACGAGTACACGCTGTAGGCGAGGCCGCGCTTCTCCCGGACCTCCTGGAAGAGCCGGGAGGACATGCCGCCGCCGAGGGCGGTGTTCAGCACGCCCAGCGCCCAGCGGCGCTCGTCGGTGCGGGCGATGCCGGGCATGCCGAGGACCACGTGGGCCTGCTCGGTCTTGCGGTTCACCAGGTCGACGCGGCCGGCGGTGCGGATGCGCTTGGCTCCGCTGCGCGGGCCGATCGGCTCGGCGTCGGTGCGGCCGAGGGCTCCGGCCTTCTCGAAGGCCGCCCGGACCTGGCGTACGACCTTGTTGTGGTCGACGTTGCCGGCGGCGGCCACGACGAGGTGGGTCGGGTCGTAGTGCTTCTTGTAGAAGCGGCGGATCCGGTCGGCGCCCAGGGCGTTGATCGTGTCGACGGTGCCGAGGACGGGGCGGCCCAGGGGGGTGTCCCCGTACATGGTCTGCGCGAACAGGTCGTGGACCATGTCGCCCGGGTCGTCCTCGGTCATCGCGATCTCTTCGAGGATGACGCCGCGCTCGGCGTCGACGTCCTCCTCGCGGATCAGCGAGCCGGTGAGCATGTCGCAGACCACGTCGATGGCGAGCGGCAGGTCGGTGTCGAGCACCCGGGCGTAGTAGCAGGTGTACTCCTTCGCCGTGAAGGCGTTCATCTCGCCGCCGACCGCGTCGATCGCGGAGGAGATGTCGAGGGCGCTGCGCTTGTGCGTGCCCTTGAAGAGGAGGTGCTCCAGGTAGTGCGTGGCGCCGTTGAGCGTGGGCGTCTCGTCACGGGAGCCGACGTGAGCCCAGATGCCGAAGGTGGCGGAGCGGACGGAGGGCAGCGTCTCGGTGACGATGCGCAGTCCGCCGGGCAGGACCGTGCGCCGGACGGTGCCGATGCCGTTCTGACCCTTGAGGAGGGTTTGGGTACGGGCGACGGCCCGCCCCTCCGAAGAGGGGCGGGCCGTCACACGGGAACTACGCGACATCACTTGTCGGAGTCGTCCTTGTCAGCGTCGTCGCCGGCAGCCTCGCCGTCGATCACGGGGATCAGGGAGAGCTTGCCGCGCTGGTCGATCTCGGCGATCTCCACCTGGACCTTGGTGCCGACCGCGAGCACGTCCTCGACGTTCTCCACGCGCTTGCCACCGGCGAGCTTGCGGATCTGCGAGATGTGCAGCAGGCCGTCCTTGCCGGGCATCAGGGAGACGAAGGCACCGAAGGTGGTGGTCTTGACGACCGTACCCAGGTACCGCTCGCCGACCTCCGGCATGGTCGGGTTGGCGATGCTGTTGATCGTGGCGCGGGCGGCCTCGGCGGCCGGGCCGTCGGCGGCGCCGATGTAGATGGTGCCGTCGTCCTCGATCGTGATCTCGGCGCCGGTGTCCTCCTGGATCTGGTTGATCATCTTGCCCTTGGGGCCGATGACCTCACCGATCTTGTCCACCGGGATCTTGACGGTGATGATCCGCGGGGCGAACGGGGACATCGCGTCCGGCGTGTCGATCGCTTCCATCATCACGTCGAGGATGTGGAGGCGGGCGTCGCGGGCCTGCTTGAGGGCAGCGGCCAGGACGGAGGCCGGGATGCCGTCGAGCTTGGTGTCCAGCTGGAGCGCGGTGACGAACTCCTTGGTACCGGCGACCTTGAAGTCCATGTCGCCGAAGGCGTCCTCCGCACCGAGGATGTCGGTGAGGGCGACGTAGTGGGTCTTGCCGTCGATCTCCTGGGAGATCAGGCCCATGGCGATACCGGCGACGGGGGCCTTGAGGGGCACACCGGCGTTCAGCAGCGACATGGTGGAGGCGCAGACCGAGCCCATGGACGTCGAACCGTTGGAGCCGAGGGCCTCGGACACCTGACGGATCGCGTACGGGAACTCCTCGCGGGTCGGGAGGACCGGCACGATCGCGCGCTCGGCGAGCGCGCCGTGGCCGATCTCGCGGCGCTTCGGCGAACCGACGCGGCCGGTCTCACCGACGGAGTACGGCGGGAAGTTGTAGTTGTGCATGTAGCGCTTGCGGGTCACCGGGGAGAGGGTGTCCAGCTGCTGCTCCATGCGGAGCATGTTGAGGGTGGTGACGCCCAGGATCTGGGTCTCGCCACGCTCGAACAGCGCCGAGCCGTGCACGCGTGGGATGGCCTCGACCTCGGCGGCGAGGGTACGGATGTCCGTGAGCCCGCGGCCGTCGATGCGGACCTTGTCCTTGATGACGCGCTCGCGGACCAGGGCCTTGGTCAGGCTGCGGTAGGCGGCGGAGATCTCCTTCTCGCGGCCCTCGAAGGCCGGGAGGAGCTTCTCGGCGGCGATCTCCTTGACGCGGTCCAGCTCGGCCTCGCGGTCCTGCTTGCCCGCGATGGTCAGCGCCTGGGAGAGGTCACCCTTGACGGCGGCCGCGAGGGCCTCGTACACGTCGTCCTGGTAGTCCAGGAAGACCGGGAACTCGCCCTCGGGCTTCGCGGCCTTGGCGGCCAGGTCGGCCTGGGCCTTGCAGAGGACCTTGATGAACGGCTTCGCGGCGTCGAGGCCGGAGGCCACGATCTCCTCGGTCGGCGCCTGGGCGCCGCCCTTGACCAGGGCGATGGTCTTCTCGGTGGCCTCGGCCTCGACCATCATGATCGCGACGTCGCCGTCCTCCAGGACGCGGCCCGCGACGACCATGTCGAAGACGGCGTCCTCGAGCTCGGTGTGCGTCGGGAAGGCCACCCACTGGCCGCGGATCAGCGCGACGCGGACGCCGCCGATCGGGCCGGAGAAGGGCAGGCCGGCCAGCTGGGTGGACGCGGACGCGGCGTTGATCGCGACGACGTCGTACAGGTGGTCGGGGTTGAGCGCCATGATCGTCGCGACGACCTGGATCTCGTTGCGCAGGCCCTTCTTGAAGGACGGGCGCAGCGGGCGGTCGATCAGGCGGCAGGTGAGGATCGCGTCCTCGGAGGGCCGGCCCTCACGACGGAAGAAGGAGCCGGGGATCTTGCCGGCCGCGTACTGCCGCTCCTCGACGTCCACCGTCAGGGGGAAGAAGTCGAGCTGGTCCTTGGGCTTCTTCGACGCGGTGGTGGCGGACAGCACCATCGTGTCGTCGTCCAGGTAGGCAACGGCGGAGCCGGCGGCCTGGCGGGCCAGACGGCCCGTCTCGAAGCGGATGGTGCGGGTGCCGAAGGAACCGTTGTCAATGACGGCCTCGGCGTAGTGGGTCTCGTTCTCCACTAGCGTTTTCTCCATTTTCGTCGTCTCCGTCCGCCGCCCGTGTGGCGGTGGACGGTTGCGGAGAAGCGCTCCTGGCGTGCGGGCCGGTCTTCGATCGAAGCATCCGGGTCGTTGCCCCCCTGGGGCATTCCGGGTGCCACTACCGAGGACCGGCGGCGTGGGAGGGCGCTCCTCCTCTTCAGTTGTGCGCGTCTTCTGTGCGCGTCTTGCTCAGACGCGCACGTGCGTCCGTTCCAGACTACAAAGGGTCCGGTCCGGTGCGCACGTACAGCAAAGGGAGCGGCCCCCTGATGCGGGAACCGCTCCCTTCACGGCGTGTTACTTGGCGCCGGCCGCACCGCGGCGGATGCCGAGGCGCTCGACCAGCGTACGGAAGCGCTGGATGTCCTTCTTGGCCAGGTACTGCAGCAGGCGGCGACGCTGGCCGACCAGGATCAGCAGACCACGACGGGAGTGGTGGTCGTGCTTGTGCGTCTTGAGGTGCTCGGTCAGGTCCGAGATGCGGCGGGAGAGCATCGCAACCTGGACCTCGGGGGAGCCGGTGTCGCCCTCCTTGGCACCGAACTCGGTGATGATCTGCTTCTTCGTAGCGGCGTCGAGCGGCACGCGTACTCCTCGTTTTAGGTCTTCGTTGCCACCGAGTGCCCCAGGTCTGAGTCTCTGGGGAGCTTCCGTAACTCGGGAGGCGGGGTCCGCTGAGCGCAGTCCACAGACCCTTGGGAGGAATCCGGGGGACGCGTACACAAACGGCCGTCACACAGCGTACCAGGCTGCCGGGACGCGGCGTCTCAGCTGGTGAGAGCGCGGGCCCGGGAGTAAACGTCCAGCACGGCCAGGGTCAGGGGGACCAGGCTGAGCAGGACCGCCGCCTCGGTGAGGTCGAGCAGCCTTCCCCAGAAGGGTGACAGACCCTTGCTCGGGATGACAAGCGCAATTCCCGCGAGGAGGGCCGCGCCGGCCGCGACGGCGGCGGTCAGCCAGATCGTGCGGAGGTCCAGGCCGCTGCGGTCCTGCTCGAGGACCAGGGCCTCGAGCAGGTCGACCGGCGGGTGCAGGGCCATGCCCAGGATCAGCAGGGCGATGGCGGCGAGACCGGCGGTCAGGGCGCACACCACCTGGGAGGTGTAGCGGAAGAGGCGGGCGCGCAGCAGCATGGCGAGGCCGGTGGCGAGGGCCAGCAGGCGGCCCCAGGTGTTGTCGGAGAAGCCGAGGACGGCGGCGGAGGCGACGGCGACGGCGGCGCAGCCGCCGACCAGGCCGAGGAGCATCTCGTGGCCGCGGCGGGCCTGGGCGGCGATCGCCTCGGCGTCGAGCGGGGTGCCGGCCGCCTCGTGGTCGGAGCCGGGCTGGTCACCGTACGGCTCGCTCTCGTAGCGGTCCGGGGTCTCCGCATAGTCGGTGTACTCGTCCGTGGCGCTCTGCGGGGCGGCGTAGCCGATCGGCAGCCGGGCGAAGCGTGCGGAGAGGCCGGGGAGGAAGGCGACGAGCCCGATGGCGACGGGGGCGCAGGCGGCGGCCGTGTCGGTCGCGGACGCCTCGGTGGCGATGGCGACGAAGGTGGCGAGCGTTCCGGTGGCGGCGACGAAGGTGGCCGCGACGAAGGGGGCGTCGCCACTGGGGGTGAGCGCGACCAGTGCGACGGAGGCGACGAGGACGCAGACGCAGCCGAGCAGGAACTGGAGCCGGCCCGGGCCGTCGCCGACGGCCGGGGCGATGATCCCGGAGCCGGCGATCAGCAGGTGCGGGAGGGCGCCGAGGCCGAGCGCCACGGCGGAGAGGCGGTCGCGGTAGACGCGGGCCCGGACCCCGGCCACGGCGGTGAGCAGGACGCCGACGGCCCCGGCGATGATCCCGGGCAGTCCGTGCATGTCGTGGCGGAGCGGGTCGGCGTACCAGAGGACGAAGCCGAGCATGACGAGCAGCACGGCGGCGCCGGCCAGGCCCGCGCCGCGCAGCATGTCGTCGCTCCAGCGGTGCCGGTCGCGGACGACGGCGGAGGCGACGGCGTCGGACACGTCGTCGAACACCGCGGGCGGCAGGGACTCGGCGAAGGGGCGCAGGCTCAGCACCTCGCCGTCGAGGATCTGCTGGGCGGCGAGGGTGCGGGCCCCGTCGAGGACGGTGCCGGAGCGGCGTACGAGATGGAAGCCGGTCGGGGCGCCCACGGGCTGGGTCTGGCCGGTGAGGCGCAGCAGCTCGGGATAGACGTCGGCGACGGCGATGTCCTCGGGGAGGGCGACGTCGATCCGGCTGTCAGGAGCCACGACGGTGACCCTGCAGAAGCCCGTCGTTGCGGCCGTACTCACCTGTGTGACCCCCCTGGTTGGTGCCCGCACCGGCGGACGATTCGCGGATGCGCATGCTGCGCGCGCCACCCTACCGGGCGTCTGCCCTACTGTCGGCAAGTAGGATCACCGTCGCGTGGGGGAACCCCCTTCGCGCCCGGGACTTGGGGGCGCCGGTTATGACGTCCCGTCCGTTTTCGAGGGATTGATGCTCCGGTGAGCCAGATCGTCGTCAAACGCCCGCCGCGGTCCCTGCCGCCCGAGGTTCCCTCGGACGAGCTGAGGCTGGAAGCTCCGCCCGAACTTCCGCGCGGGCAGCAGGAGGGCATGCTGATGCAGCTCCTGCCGATGCTCGGCATGGGCTCTTCCGTCGTCTTCTTCTTCATGCCTGGCGCGGCACCGTTCATGCGCATCATGGGTGTGCTGATGCTCGTGTCGACCGTCGGCATGGTCATCGCCCAGCTGGTGCGCCACCGACGCGGTACGCAGGGGCAAATGGCCGATGTGCGCCGGGACTACCTCAAATACCTTGCGCAGACGCGCCGTCAGGTGCGCAGGACCGCGCGGACGCAGCGCGACGCGCAGCTCTATCTGCACCCGGCCCCGGAGCAGTTGTGGTCGGTGGTGGCGGAGGGTTCGCGGCTGTGGGAGCGGCGCGTCGGCGACCGTGACTTCGGGCAGGCCCGGCTCGGGCTGGGCGCGCAGCGGCTGGCGACCACGCTGGTGGCGCCGGAGACGGCGCCGGTGGACGAGCTGGAGCCGCTGACCGCGGGCGCGATGCAGCGCTTCCTGAAGGTGCACTCCTCGCTGGACGGGCTGCCGGTGGCGCTGTCGATCCGGGCGTTCTACCACGTGACGGTCTCCGGGGAGCCGGACTCCGCACGCAGTACGGCGCGGGCGATGGTCGCGCAGCTGGCGACGCTGCACTCCCCCGAGGACCTGATGGTGGCCGTGGTGGCCGCGCCGGGTGCGGTGCCCTCGTGGGACTGGACGAAGTGGCTGCCGCACACGCAGGTCCCGGGCCAGGTCGACGGGGCCGGTACGAAGCGGCTGTTCGGAGACGACCTCGCCGAGCTGGAGGGGCTGCTGGGGGCCCGGCTGGAGGGCCGGCCGCGGTTCAGCCGGGACGTTTCCCCGGTCCTGGACCAGCCGCACCTGGTGGTCGTGCTGGACGGCGGCATGGTGCCGCCGGACTCGGTGTTCGCGGCGGCCGAGGGGCTGCAGGGCGTCACCATCGTCGAGGTGGTCGCGGGCGAGCTGGACGAGCCGCGCGGCGGGCTGTCGGTCGTGGTGCGGCCGGGCCGGCTGCGCCTGGAGTCCGGCGGGGGCGTCGCGTACGAGGGCGTCCCGGACACGCTGTCGCTGCCCGCGGCGGAAGCGCTGGCCCGGCAGTTGGCGCCGATGCGCACGGGCGGCGGGGACGACGACGAGCCGCTGCTCGCCAACCTGGACTTCACGGACCTGCTGAACCTGGGCGACGCGGCCGCGGTGGACGTGGCGCGAACCTGGCGGCCGAGGTCGGCCGGTGAGCGGCTGCGCGTGCCGATCGGTGTCGGCGAGGACGGCGCTCCGGTGATGCTGGACCTGAAGGAGGCCGCGCAGGAGGGCATGGGCCCGCACGGTCTGTGCGTGGGCGCGACCGGTTCCGGCAAGTCGGAGCTGCTGCGCACGCTGGTTCTGGGTCTCGCGGTCACGCACACCTCGGAGACGCTGAACTTCGTGCTCGCCGACTTCAAGGGCGGTGCGACCTTCACCGGCATGGGGCAGATGCCGCACGTCGCGGCCGTCATCACCAACCTGGCGGACGACCTCACGCTCGTGGACCGCATGGGCGACTCGATCCGCGGTGAGCTGCAGCGCCGGCAGGAGCTGCTGCGTTCGGCGGGCAACTACGCCAACATCCACGACTACGAGAAGGCCCGCGCGGCGGGCGCCCCGCTGGAGCCGCTGGCCTCGCTGGTGCTGGTCATCGACGAGTTCAGCGAGCTGCTGACGGCGAAGCCGGATTTCATCGACATGTTCATCCAGATCGGCCGCATCGGCCGGTCGCTGGGCGTGCACCTGCTGCTGGCCTCGCAGCGTCTGGAGGAGGGCAAGCTGCGCGGCCTCGACACGTACCTGTCGTACCGGATCGGTCTGCGGACCTTCTCGGCGGCGGAGTCGCGGACCGCGATCGGCGTGCCGGACGCCTACCACCTGCCGTCGGTGCCCGGTTCGGGCTACCTGAAGTTCGGTACGGACGAGATGACCCGCTTCAAGGCGGCGTACGTGTCGGGCACCTACCGCTCGGGCGGCCCGGACCTGTCGGTGGGGCTGTTCCCGGTGGAGCGGCGCCCGGCGCTGTTCACGGCGGCTCCGGTGCCGGTGGTGTACGCGGCTCCGGACCCGGCGTACCTGGCGGCGCAGACGACGCGGGAGGACGACGCGCTCGCGGACACGGTGCTCGACGTGATCGTGAGCCGGCTGGAGGGGCAGGGGGTGCCGGCGCACCAGGTGTGGCTGCCGCCGCTCGACCAGGCGCCGCCGCTGGACCAGTTGCTGCCGGCGCTGGCGCCGAGCGCGGAGCGCGGGCTGCACGCGGACGGGTACACGCGGCCCGGCGGCCTCGTGGTGCCGCTCGGCCTCATCGACAAGCCCTTCGAGCAGCGGCGCGAGGTGCTGTACCGGGACTTCTCGGGTGCGGCGGGCCACATGATGGTCGTCGGCGGTCCGCAGTCGGGCAAGTCGACGCTGATGCGGACGCTGATCGCTTCGTTCGCGCTCACCCACACCCCGCGCGAAGTGCAGTTCTACGGGCTGGACTTCGGCGGTGGCAGCCTGTCGGCGGTGTCCGAGCTGCCGCACGTGGGCGGGATCGCCTCGCGCCTGGACCCGGAGCGGGTGCGGCGTACGGTCGCGGAGGTCGGGGGCATCCTCAACCGCCGCGAGGAGTTCTTCCGCGCGAACAACATCGACTCGATCGGCACCTACCGGCGGCGCCGGGCGGCCGGCGACCTGCCCCACGAGCCGTGGGGCGACGTGTTCCTGCTCGTCGACGGCTGGGGCAACTTCCGCGGCGAGTACGAGGGCCTGGAGCAGATCGTCACGGACATCGCGTCCCGCGGCCTGGGCTACGGCATCCACGTGGTGATCACCGCGGCGCGGTACATGGAGGTGCGGGCCGCGCTCAAGGACCAGATGCTCAGCCGGCTGGAGCTGCGCCTCGGTGACACGATGGACTCCGAGTTCGACCGCAAGGTCGCGGCGAACGTCCCCGCGGGGATGCCGGGCCGCGGTCAGGTGGCGGAGAAGCTGCACTTCCTGGGCGCGCTGCCGCGGATCGACGGCTCGCACGACGCCGGGGACCTGTCGGAGGGCACGGCCGCCTTCGTGGAAGCGGTGAAGCAGAACTGGTCGGGCCAGTCGGCTCCCGGCGTACGGCTGCTGCCGCGGCTGCTCCACTCGGACCAGCTGCCCAAGGGCGGGGAGTTCCCCGGCCGCGGGATCGCGATCGGCATCGACGAGAGCGACCTGGAGCCGGTCTTCGTCGACTTCGAGACCGACCCCTTCCTCCTCGTGTTCGGCGAGAGCGAGTCGGGCAAGACGAACCTGCTGCGGCTCATCGCCAAGCAGATCTCCGAGCGCTACACGCCGGACCAGGCGCGGCTGGTCGTGGGCGACTACCGGCGCAGCCTGCTCGGGGCGCTGCCGGAGGAGCACCTGCTGGAGTACGCGCCGATGGCGAGCTCCCTGCAGATGCACATGGAGGCGCTGGGCGGGGTGTTCTCGCGGCGGCAGCCGCCGACCGACGTCACTCCGCAGCAGCTGCGCGACCGCAGCTGGTGGACGGGCCCGGACGTGTTCATCATCATCGACGACTACGACCTGGTGTCCACCAGCCAGGGCAATCCGCTGGCGCCGCTGGTGGAGTTCCTGCCCTTCGCCCGCGACACGGGCGTCCGCTTCATCATCGCGCGCAACTCGGCGGGCGCCTCGCGCTCGCTGTACGAGCCGTTCATGCAGCGGATCAAGGAGCTGGGCGCGCAGGGCCTCGTGCTGTCCGGCGACCCGTCCGAGGGCGACCTGGTCGGCAACGTCCGGCCGCGTCCGATGCCGCCGGGCCGGGCGTACTTCGCCTCGCGCAAGCGGGGGACCTCGCTGGTCCAGCTCGGCCGGATGCCGGGCGCCATGTGAGTCCCCGGACCCTGGTGGCCGGCCGGAGCGCCGGTCGCCGGGGCCCGGGGCCGCGGACATCCGGTGGAAACCCGTCCCGGCCGGCGGCGCAGCCCCGATAATCGGCGGTGAAGACCGCGCCACCGAGGGAAAGGCCTCCTATGGGCACCCAGCAGGAGAAGGACGAGCTGTACGCGCTGGACATCAGCGGTGTGGAGTGGGAGGGGCCGCCCGGGACCAGCCCGGACGAGGAGCGGGTCGAGATCGCCCGGCTTCCGGAGGGTGCGGTCGCCATGCGGTCCTCGCTGGACCGGGACACGGTGCTGCGTTACACCGCCGCCGAGTGGGAGGCGTTCGTACTCGGGGCCAGGGACGGCGAGTTCGACCTCGACCGGCACCGGCCCTGACCGGTCCGACGGGACGGCGGGGACGGTACGACGAAGCGCCGAAGGGGCGCGCCCGGTGCGGGCGCGCCCCTTCGGCGCGTGTGGAACGACGTGCTGGACGTGCTACCGGGCTCAGTAGGCCTCGGTGAACAGGCGCGAGGCCTTCACGTCGGTGGCACGGTAGTCGCCCTTGCCCTGCTCGATGAGACGGGCGACCTGCTCCAGCGTCTTCTGCATGTGGTCGGCCTTGTTCCTGTACTTCGTCTGGAGGTCGACGTACGCGGCGTGCGCGTCACCGTCCCAGGTGTCGGTGACGACCTTCAGGGCCGTCTCCATCTCCCTCAGGTCCGTGACGATGTTCCCCGAAACGACCCGGATGCGGTCCGCCATCTGCTGGACCGTCTCATACCGGACCTTCGTGTGCCCGTCATTGCCGCCCGACATGTTCTTCTCCTTCTCGCTGCGCTGCGGTAACTGGTGAACGACGCTTGCGTCAGATGCCGTTGAGGCCGGAGTTGTTGCCTCCGCCACTCGACTGGACGGCCTTGAACGCGGCACGCACCTCGTCGTCCTGTGCGTTGCTGAGGTTCTTGGTCTGCCCCACCGCGTTGTGCAGGACGGTGAGCAGACGGCGGATCTCGTCGTGGTCGTCGTTGACCGTGGTCTGCGCGGAGATGAACCCAGAGGCACCCACACCGGTCCAGCCGGCGCTCACGGTGGCGAGGATGTCGGCGAGCTCGCGGGCCTGCCTGGTGACGGCGTTGGCCGTCTCCTCGATCTTGTTCTTCGCCTTGACGACCGGATCGTCTGCAAGTCCGAAGGTGTTCGTGCTCATCGAAGCTCCTCACTTCTCAATTCGCCGGCAGAACCGGCGGATTGCGCGGCGGAGCGGACGCGGCCCCGGCGCGGTTTTGAGCCACGCGCCTCGGGCATCCCCCTCCGCTCCACGCGATCCCCCGATCACACTCGTGAAGCCTGGTGTCACTCTAGCCAGTTAAGCGCCCAGTCCCAACACCGGTAGGGCGCTTCCGTTGATGAACTGTGACCGTTCACTGCAAACGGCGTCGGCGGCCGCGTGCATCCCGGATCACCGTCGCGGTACCCGCGATGACGGCGATGAGGACGGCGCCGATGCCGAGAGCGTACGTGCCGAACCGCTCCTCACGCTCCTGGGCCGTCTCGGTGAGCTGGAGCGCCGCCGCCTCGGGGGCCTTCGCCGGGGGCGGGCCGGGGTCCGGGACCGGAGCCTTGGGGGCCTCCTGGTCCTGGCTGAGCGCGCGCACGGGGTCGACGATGCCCCAACCGACGTAGTCGTCGTGTCCGTTGACCGAACGCTCGGCGGTGTTCTGGATCTGCCAGACGATCTGCTGCGCGGACCAGTCCCCGTGCTCGGCGCGCAGCAGGGCGGCGACCCCGGCGACGTACGGGGCGGAGAAGCTGGTGCCGTTGTCGATGCACTGGCCGAAGCCCGGGACGGTGGACACCATGTCGACGCCGGGCGCCGCCACTCCGATGAAGTCGCCGGGCTGGGAGAACGGGGCGCGCTCGTTGTTGCGGTCCGAGGCACCGACGGCGAGCACTCCGGGGAAGGCCGCCGGGTAGGTCTTGCGCTTCTCGCCGTTCATGCCGTCGTTGCCGGCCGAGGCCACGACCACGACGTTGGCGGCGACGGCCTTCTGGACCGACTTGCCGAGCTCGGAGTCCGCGGACAGCTGCGCGTCGGTGTCCTGCGAGATGTTGATCACTTGGGCGCCCTTGGACACCGCGTGGTCGATCGCCTGGCTCAGGGACAGGGCGTTGCCCTTGCCCTGCCCGTCGTTCTGGCGGATCGGGATGATCGTGGCCTCCGGGGCCAGGCCGACGAAACCGGTGCCTTCCTGGGGGCGGGCCGCGATCAGCCCGGCGACCTTCGTGCCGTGGCCGACGGTGTCGCTCGTGCCGTCGCCGCCCTTGGGGTCGACGAAGTCCTTGCCCGCGCCCGTGTCGAGGGCGCCGCTGAGCTGCGGGTTCACCCGGTCCACGCCGGTGTCGATGACCGCGACGCGGACACTGGCGCCGTTCTTGTCCTTGCCCTTGGTCTGCGCCCAGAGCTCGTCGAGCAGCAGGCGCTGCAGGGCCCAGGGGCGGTCCGCGATCTGCTTCTTCATGGGGAAGGTGCACTCCCCCGCGCCGTCCGGGCGCAGGGCGTACGGGGCGTGCGGCGCGGGTGCTTCGGCCGCGGCGGCCGCGCCCGCTCCACCGGAGACCAGGGTGAGGGCGAAGGCGGCGGCGAGAAGCGCGGTCCGGGGCGTCGGGGACTGGGGCATCGGCTGGGACTGGGGCATCGGCGGCTTCCTCACGAACCCTGGGGCTGACGGGCGGAGTTGGTGTCCAGGCGCGGGCCCTTGGAGAGGAACTCCGACCAGGCGATGGGCACCATGGCCGGGGTGATGTTTCCGTAGCCGAGCCGGACCTGCGCCTGGCTGGCCTCGGGGCGGCCGTCGGTGCCCCCCTTCGCCTGCGGGTCGGGCGCGCCGATCTTCGACTTCTCGGCGTCGCTGTCGCCGTTGGCCTGGACGGCGTACCGCAGACCGGTGTCGGTGACCAGGAAGAGGGAGCCGCCGGCCGTGGTCTGCTTGCCCTGGACCTGCGTGTAGAGCAGCCCCGAACCCGGGGTGACGTACGCGCTGGTGCCGCTGGCGGTGATGTCGATGGGGAAGCCGGTACCCGCCCACGTGCTCAGGGTCTGGTTGCCCTGGCCGTCGACCGAGCGCAGGACGTTGCAGACGGTGTCGCGGTTGTTGGAGCCGCCTCCCGTCTGGGTGCCGGCGGCCGGCGCCGTCTGGTTGATCCGGTCGGACTTCTCCCGGGGCCACTTGACGTCGCCGGCGAAGGGGGCTGCGTCCGGGTTGAGCGACTGGAGGTCGACCTCGCGGGCCTTGCCGTGCATGTTGAGGCCGTCGGTCGCGGGCGCCGAGATGAGCAGCCAGGCCACGAAGTCGGAGACCGGTGCGACCTTCCCCGGCAGCACCACGTAGTGCTGTGCGCCGGAGCCGGTCTGGGCCTTGAGCACCATGCCGACCTTGTTGTCGGCGGTGACCAGGCCCTTGACGTCGGCGTTGGCGCCGGCCTTGCCGGGGATCGGCGGGAAGGCCAGGTCGTCGCCCGAGTTGAGGGTCCCCAGCCATTCCGGGGAGACCTGCTGCGGGGTGGCGCCGGTGCCGACCAGGGCGTTGGTCATGGTCCCTGCGGCGGGCGTGCCCTCCGGGAACTTGTACTTCGTCCCGGTCCAGTCGACCAGGTAGCGCTCCTTGCCCGGACCGGTGCTCTGCACGTACAGCGACTGGGTCTCGGTGAGCCTGCGGGCGTCGTCGGTCTTGGCCGCCTCGCGGTCGGCGAGGACGAAGGTGGCGGTCTGCACGCCGCGGCCGTTGCCGCCCGGCTGCTGGCAGACGGCCCAGCGCTTGGCCTTGCCGGCGTCCTCCTTGGAGGGGAGCCGGTCGGGGGCGTACGGGATGCCGATGATGGGGCCGCGCGGCGGCTTGCCCGCGTCGAGGACCTTGTCCTCGACCTGGATCACCTTGAACTTCTGCGGATCCAGCAGGAGTCGGGCGGAGGCGAGGTTCAGCACCGGGTGCAGCCGGGTCTGGTCCTTGCCGTTGACCTTCGTGGTCAGGACCACGTACCGGGTCGTCGAGTCCTTGCCGACGATGACCCTGGTCCCCGGCTCCGCCCAGCCCTTGGGGGCGGTCGGTTTGAACATGCCCCAGGCGCCGAACCCGGCGAGCACGAGCGCGCCGACGATCAGGCCCGGCAGGACCGCGCGCAGCGGGCGCGGCGCGCCCTCCTCGGTCCCCGTGGCGGATGGCTGGAGGAACGCGGCCACCGTGCGCCGCTTCGCAAAGGTGTACGCGTTGAGCTCATCACGTCGTGATGCCATGACCGCCTGTTTCTCCCCGCACGGCCCGGCCGGTGAGTACGGTCCCCGGGCCTCGATTGTCGGACCGGGCACCTACTATGCCTCTTGACGGACGGTATGCACGGGCCGGGTAGGGTGAGGCAGCCGCTCAGCGCCTCCCGCACCGGGGTAATCAGGGCTTGTTGAGGTGGATTGGGGAGATTCCGGGGTCGTGCGGCACGTGCCGCGCAGCGCCCGGACTCATGGGTTCCGGCCCTGGGGGCACCACCCAGCGTGGCTGGGGAAGAGAGGGGAAGTGCGCGAGTGATGGCAACCGCGACGGAGCCGCAGACCGGCGCACCCGCGCCCGCACCCGCCCGTGGCGGGGTGACGCCGCATCCGAAGTCGAGCCCCGGCCGCTTCGGTCCGTTCCGACTGCAACAGCTCGTACTGCTCCAGGTCGCGGCGGCAGCGCTGCTGGTGGCCTGGGTGGTCGAACCGCTCCTGCTGGTTCCCGCCGGCGTACTGGCACTCGTGCTGGTGGTGCTCGCGGTCGTACGCCGCCACCAGCGCTCCCTGCCGGAATGGATCGGCAGCGCGCTCGCGCTGCGTTCGCGGCGCGCCCGTGCCGCATCGCTCGTCGTGCCCGCGGGCACCGAGCCCGGGCTGGCCCCGCTGGTCGAGGCCGATCCGGCACTGCGCACGCTCACGTTCAGCGACCGGGAGCGGCGTCCGGTCGGGATGATCGGCGACGGGACCTTCCTGACCGCGGTCGTCCAGGTGGACACGGACGCCACCGCGCTGCGGCCCGACCGGGCGGCGCGGCCGCTGCCGCTCGGCCTCGTACGGGACATCCTCGAAGTGGACGGCATCCGCCTGGAGTCCGCTCAGCTGGTGCAGCACACCCAGCCGGCCCCGGCGCCACACCTGCCGGCCCAGTCGATGGCCACCCGCAACTACGCGCCGCTGCAGGCCCGGACCGGAACTCCGGCGGTGCGCCTGACCTGGATCGCCCTCAAGCTCGACCCGGAGCTGTGCCCCGAGGCCGTCACCGCGCGCGGCGGCGGGCTGGCGGGGGCGCAGCGGTGCGTGGTGCGCGCGGCCGACCAGTTGGCGAGCCGGCTGACCGGGGCCGGGTTCGCGGCCACCGTGCTGACCGAGCAGGAGCTGACGGCGGCGCTGGCCACGTCCTCCTGCGCGAACCCGATGGCGATCACCCAGGCCGGGCGGTCGGCCAGCACCGGGCGGCGTACGGAGGAGACCCCGCGGACCTGGCGCTGCGACGACCGGCGGCACACGACGTACTGGATAGGCCGCTGGCCGCAGCTGGGCGGTGCGGGAGCGGCGGCGCTGCCGCAGTTCGTGGCGCTGCTGACCTCGCTGCCCGCGCTCGCCACGAACTTCAGCCTGACGATGGCCCCGGCGGAGCGACAGGGCGTGACCCTGACCGGACACGTACGGGTGACAGGGCGCAGCGACGAGGAACTCGTCGCTGCCCGCCGGGAGTTGGAGAGGACTGCGCGGGGTGTGAAGGCCGGGCTGGTCCGGCTCGACCGCGAACAGGTGCCGGGGCTGCTGGCTTCGCTGCCGCTGGGAGGTGCGCGATGAGGGGCGGTTTCGGGCTGGTCGGCCCGCGAAGGGAACGGCACGTGGTGCCCGCGGCGGACCTGGACGCACTGGCGCTGCCCGTCGGGGACGACGGGGTCGTCATCGGCGTGGACGCGGAGGGGCGGCCCGCGGTGCTCGGCATCAACCGGCCGACTCCGTACGAGGTGACGCTGATCGGCGGCCTGTGGACGGCGCAGGTGCTGGCGCTGCGCGCGGCGGCCACGGGCGCGCGGGTGGCCGTGGAGACCGGGCGCGGCCAGGTGTGGTCCGGGCTGGCCCAGGCGGCGGGCGGCGGGCAGCAGTGCGTGACCCTGCACGAGGTGGGCCGGGTCCCGCCGCAGGGCGCCTCGGCGGGCAGCCCGGTGCTGGTGGTCCGCGACTGCGGGATGCGGCCGCCGCGCGGGCGCGTGGTGGCCGGGCCGTGGCAGTCGGTGCTGACCCTGCTGCCGTATCTGAGCCCGACGGCGCCGCGGTTGCTGCAGCAGTCGTCGCTGGTGGGCGTGCAGCGGGTGTCCCCGGACGAGGCGGAGCAGATCGGCCGCCTGATGCAGCTGCCGCGGCAGGCCGTGGCTTCCCTGCCGACGCTGGGCGACGGAGTGACGCTGTGGTGCACGCCACGGGACCGGCAGTTCGTGATGACGCAGGGGACGGAAGCGGAGACGGGGCTGCTGGGCGGAGCCCGGCGCATCGACTGAGCACGGGCCCCCTGAGGGGGGCGGACAGTGATGTCGGGGCGCGATTAGGCTGGGGCCGGGCGCGGCGAGGTGGGCGCCGGACCGGTGTTCAACAGACCAGGAGGACCAGTGAGCGGCGATCGGAACGAGAGGCGCGGCGGGACGTGGGACGTCCCGACGGACGATCAGTCCGACGCGGAGCCCGAGCTGACGGGCGAGTTCACCATCGACTACACCCCGCCGGCCTGGTACACGCAGGGCTCGGCCCCGGCCGCGCAGGTGCCGGGGCTCCCCGAGGGCAGCGGCTTCGAACCGCACCGCCCGTCGGACGTGGAGTCGCCCTCGACGATGCGGATCGCTCCGCCGGTCCAGCGGACCCCGTCCGACGGCGCGGGCCTGCCCGTCCCGTTCCCGGCACCCGCACCGGCCGAATCGCCGCTCCCTGCTCCGACCCCGATCGAGGCGGCCGCTCCGGCTCCGGCTGACGCCGCCCCGCCGTACCCGGCACCGGCACCGGCACCGGCACCGGCACCGATCGAGGCCCCGGCTCCGGCCCGCGCCGACGACATCCCCGCGTACCAGGCCCCGACGCCGGTCGAGGCGCCTGATCCGGCTCCGGCTGACGCCCTCCCGGGCTACCCTGCGCCGATCGGGGCGCCCGTCCCGGCACCGGCTGACGCCGCCCCGCCGTACCCGGCACCGGCACCGGCACCGGCACCGGCACCGGCACCGATCGAGGCCCCGGCTCCGGCCCGCGCCGACGACGTCCCCGCGTATCCGGCTCCGGCAGCGCTCCAGGCGCCCGCTCCGGTTCCGCCCTACACGGCTCCTGCCCTGGACCCGGCCCCGGTGGAGGCTCCGGCTCCGGCAGACGCCGCCCCGGCGTATCCGGCCCCGGTCGAGAACGGGCTGCCCGCTCCCGACGCCGCGGCCCCCGTCGCGCCGTTCGGCGCTCCCGACGAACCGGCTCCGCCGTACGCGGCCCCCGCCCCGATCGAGGCTCCGGCACCGGTCGAGGACGCTCGGCCCGCACTCGACGCCCCGGCGCCTTTCGCGTCTCCCGCCCTGGAGCCGTCCCCGGCCGAGCCCCCGGCGCCGTTCTCGGCGCCGGTCACCGACGAGCCGGCCGCCGACGCGGGCCCCTCGGTGCGTCCTTCCTCCGGCGGCTGGGCCGGTCCGCAGGACACCCCCGCCGACGGGGTGCCCGTGCTGTCTCCCGCCGAGCAGACGCCGGCACCGGCACCGGCGCAGGCGCAGGCCGGCGGGGAGACCCCGTTCGGGGCGCCCGGCGGTGAACTGCCTCCGCTGCCGCCCGCGTTCGCGACGCAGGATTCCCATCCGTTCCCGCCGCCTGCTCCCGCCCCGCAGCAGCAGATTCAGCAGCCGCAGCCCCAGCCCCAGCAGTACGACCCCCGCTCCGCCGGGCAGTGGCCCGTGGGCCCGGGCCAGCAGCAACAGCCGCCCCAGCCCCAGCCGCACGACCCGCGCTACTCCGCCGGCCCGACCGGCGGCGGCGCACCGCTCGGCTACACCGCAGCGGTCGAGCTGTCCTCCGACCGCCTGCTGCGCAACAAGCAGAAGCCCAAGAACAACAACAACGGCGTCGGCGGCCGCTTCCGCTTCGGCGGCAAGGCGGCCGAAGCGGAGCGCCAGCGCAAGCTGGAGCTGATCCGCACCCCGGTCATGTCCTGCTACCGCATCGCCGTCATCAGCCTCAAGGGCGGCGTCGGCAAGACCACGACCACCACCGCGCTCGGCGCCACCCTCGCCACCGAGCGCCAGGACAAGATCCTGGCCATCGACGCGAACCCCGACGCCGGTACCCTCGGCCGCCGCGTGCGCCGCGAGACCGGTGCCACCATCCGCGACCTGGTCCAGGCGATCCCGTACCTGAACTCGTACATGGACATCCGCCGGTTCACCTCGCAGGCGCCCTCCGGTCTGGAGATCATCGCCAACGACGTGGACCCGGCCGTCTCCACGACCTTCAACGACGAGGACTACCGCCGCGTCATAGAGACGCTGGGCCGCCAGTACCCGATCATCCTCACCGACTCGGGTACCGGCCTCCTCTACTCCGCCATGCGCGGAGTCCTGGACCTGGCCGATCAGCTGATCATCATCTCGACCCCGTCCGTGGACGGTGCCAGCAGCGCAAGCACCACCCTCGACTGGCTCTCCGCGCACGGGTACGCCGACCTCGTCTCCCGCTCCCTCACCGTCATCTCGGGGGTCCGCGAGACGAGCAAGATGATCAAGATCGAGGACATCGTTCAGCACTTCGAGACCCGCTGCCGCGGTGTCGTCGTGGTGCCGTTCGACGAGCACCTCGCGGCCGGCGCCGAGGTCGATCTCGACATGATGCGGCCCAAGACGCGCGAGGCGTACTTCAACCTCTCCGCGCTCGTGGCCGAGGACTTCCTGCGGGCCCAGCAGCAGGCCGGGCAGGGGCACTGGGGAGCCCCGCATCAGCCGCAGCAGTCCCACCAGCCCCACCCCCAGCAGCCGCCGCAGTCGCAGCCCCACCAGCCGCAGCCGTACGGACAGCCCCAGGGCCAGCCCCCGTACCAGCAGCCGCCGCAGCAGCCGCAGCCCTACGGCCAGCCCTACCCGCAGCCCGGCCAGCCCTGGCAGCAACCCCCGGCGCCGCAGCAGCCGCAGCCCCAGCAGCCCCCGCGCGACCCGCGCCTCGGCTGACCGAACCAACAGGAAGGGCCCGTACCGCGCCCGGACCGGATCGAGAAGGATCCGGTTCCGGCACGGTACGGGCCCTCGCCCGTTCGTCCGTCAGCGCTGCAAGTCGTACGCGTCCGTCAGCACCCGCGCCCGCTTCACATCGTCCGCGATCGCCTCCAGCAGCCCGTCCAGCGACTCGAACCTCGCCATCCCCCGCACGTACGCGAGGAAGTCGACGGCCACGTGCTTCCCGTACAGGTCCAGCCCGACCCGGTCGATCGCGTACGCCTCGACGGTCCGCTCCGTGGCGTCGAACTGCACGTTCGTCCCCACCGAGATCGCCGCCGGCATCCGCTCGCCGTCCGCCGTCAGCCAGCCCGCGTAGACCCCGTCCGCCGGGATCGCGGTGTGCGGCGCCGTCTCGACGTTCGCCGTCGGGTAGCCGAGCTCGCGCCCGCGCTGCGCACCGCGCACCACCACGCCCTCGACCCGGTGCGGGCGTCCCAGGATCTCGGCCGCGCCGTCCATGTCGCCCTCGGCGACGAGCCGACGCGCCAGCGTCGAGGAGAACGGCACTCCGCCGCCCGCCTCGCCCCGCTCGACCAGGTCCACGACCTCGACCTCGTAGTCGTAGGTGGAGCCCAGCTCGCGCAGGAAGTCGACGTTCCCGGCGGCCCGGTGGCCGAAGCGGAAGTTCGGGCCCTCGATGACGGCGCGCGCGTGCAGCTTGTCGACGAGCACCTTCACGATGAAGTCGGCCGGGGACAGCTGCGAGAACTCCGCCGTGAACGGCAGGATCAGCAGCGCGTCCACACCCAGCCCGGCCATCAGCTCGGCACGCCGGTCGTAGGGGGCCAGGATCGGCGGGTGGCTGCCGGGGCGGACGACCTCGCTGGGGTGCGGGTCGAAGGTGACCACGACGGACGGCACGTCGAGCGCGCGCGCCGTGGCCACGGCCCGTCCGATGATCAGCTGATGTCCCCGGTGCACGCCGTCGTAGGAGCCGATGGTGACGACGCTGCGTCCCCAGTCCTGGGGGATGTCCTCCAAGCCACGCCAGCGCTGCACTGTGACCGCTCCTCGCCCGAACCCGGTTGGTCCTTGAACTGATTGCCGATTGCAGGTCTAAGACTGCCATGCCCGGGGCCGCTGCCCCGCATCGGCGTCTGGGTCGGACCGTTGCCGCGGGATATCGCCTCACGTCACGTCCGGCGCCGTCCTGCTGAGTGTCTCCACCGTCCGCCGCGCGCTCGGCCCCAGCAGGGCCGCGGCCTCCGCGCCCGCCTCCGCCAGCCAGCGGGCGACGAGCGCCCCGAAGGCCGGTTCGGCCCGGGCCAGCTCCACCGTCCGCCGCTCGAAGACCGCCGGCCCGCCGGCGACCCGCAGCAGCTGCCGCCCCGTGCGCCGCAGCAGTTCCCGCGTACGGGCCTCCGGGCGCCCGGCGGTCCCGGCCGCGAGACCGCCGAGGAACGCGCCGAGGACCTGCGGATCGGCCTCCTCGCGCAGCAGTACGCCGGCCAGCTCGCCCCGCAGCGGGTACGAGCACTCCCCGCCCGGCGCGGCCAGTACGGCGGCCAGCTCCGCTCTGACCCCCGACGGGGCGTTGCGCAGCAGGTCCAGGACCAGCGGGCGCAGCACGGGGGCGGCGGCCGGGCCCTGTTCGAGCCGCCGTTCCACGAAGACGGCGGCGTGCGGTGCGTCCCCGGGCCGGTCCGCGAGGTGCTCCCGTACGAGGTCACCCGCGCGGCGGGCCAGCCCCGGGGTGGTCAGCGCGGCCAGGGCGCGCACCACTTCCCCGTCGGCCCGGGCCCGCAGGGCGGCGAACACGGTGTCCGGGTCGGGCAGCACGGGCAGGGCCGCGACCAGCGCGGCCGCGGGCAGCCGGGAGCCGGGCTCGGGGTCGCGGAAGCAGGCGAGCGCCTCGGACAGATAGCGGCCGCGCACCTGCGGGTCGCGCAGCAGCACGGCCAGGGCGCTGCCGTGCAGGGTCGCGTCCGCGGGTCGGGCGAGCAGCGCCTGGGCGGCGTAGCGCAGCAGCTCGCGGTCGGCGGGGGTGCGCACGTGCGGGGCGGTGGCGAGCCCGTAGGCGGCGGCCGCGACCCGCCGCCCGGGCCGCTCGTCGTGCGCCCAGCGCTCCACGGCCCGGCACATCGCGGAAGGCTCCTCCTCGGCGAGTACGGCCAGCAGCTCGTCGGCGCGGGGGTGCGCGGCGGTGACGAGCGCCTCGGTGAGGTCGTCCACGGCGAGCCGGCGGTGGGTGTGCAGCAGGGCCTGTGCGGCGGTGGCGACCGTGGCCCCCGGGCGGCCACGCAGCCGGCGGCCGTCGGCGAACCAGGCGCAGAGCAGCGGCTGCACGCGCTGCGGGTCCCGGGCCAGGCGGCGGGCCGCGGCGTCGAGGTAGCGGTCGCCGGGGACCGCCTCGGCGGGGTCGGCGGGCAGCAGGCGGCGCAGCAGGTCGAGGCGGTCGGGCTCGGGCAGCCGGAGCCGGTTCCAGAACCAGCCGCCGAACTCCCCCGGGCCGACGCGGGCCACGTGCTCGGCGAGGGCGTGCAGGACGGGCAGGTGCGGGTGCGCGTCGGGGGCCCGGAGCAGGCTCTCGCGCAGCAGCCGGGCGGCCCACCAGGCGCGGTCCGGGTCGGCGTGCGCCGGCTCCTCGGCGAAGTGGTCGAGGCGGTGGACCAGGGCGGTGAGCTCGCCGTGCAGGTGCTCCGTGGGCAGCCTGCGCAGGGCCTCCAGGACGGGGCCGATCCGGTGCCGGGGCACGGGCAGGCCCGGCCCGGCGGGGCCGTGGACGAGGGAGGCGAGGGCGGTGGGGACATCGAGGTGGACGGCCTGGATCCAGTCGGACAGCTCCTCGTGGGCGAAGCGGTAGCCGGTCCCGGCGGGCACCAGCAGACCCTCGGTGAGCACGGCGGAGGCCCAGCCGGTGCGCCACGGGAACAGCTCCTCGAAGGAGGCCCGGTCCAGCTGCCCCCGGCCGGGCCCCAGGCAGCGGCGTGCGGCCTCGTGCACACTGCCGGCCACGCGCGCCGCGAGCCGCCGGACGCCGGGGCCGTGCACCCTGGCTCCGCCGGCGTCGGCGCACGCCGCGGCGGTGCGGACGGCGGTGCGCAGGCACAGCAGGTCCAGGTGGGCGGCGAAGACCTCGTCGCGGCCGGGGCGGCCGGCGGTGACTTCGGCGGCGCGGATCCCGGCCAGCAGGCGCAGGGTGAGCGGGTGGTGGGCGTCGGCCGTGCGGACGGCGTCGGCGGGGATGCCGAGACGGGCCCGGAGGGTCTCGGCCTCGGCGGCGGTGAGGTCGCCCAGCGCGAGCGCGGGTGGCAGCCGCCGGGCGGGGCGGGCCGGGGTGTGCAGTGCCTCGGGCGGGTAGAGGGCGCCGGCCCGCTCCCAGTACTCGGGCCGGGCGGCGACGACCAGCCGGGCCCCGGTCCCGCGCAGCCACCCGGCGGTGGCTGCGGTCCAGGGCCCCAGCCGGTGGGCGAGCTCCGGCGGCATCTCCTCGGGGGCGTCGAGCACCACGAGCAGGGGCCGGCCGGCGCGGGCGACCACGTGCGCGAGGTGCTCCGCGATGCCGGGGGCTCCCGCCGGGGCAGGGCTTTCCCCGTCGGGGGCGGAGGGGTGCCGGGGCTCCGTGC